>JALTMS010000533.1 GCA_027001345.1 Acidobacteriota bacterium
GGTGGGGTGGGGGGCGTGCTTTCTCTATGCCGCCTGCGGGGTGATTCGCCTGGCCCGCTTCAATGCGGCAGCCGGCGAGCGCAAGGATTTCATCGGCGTGCCCAGCCCCACGGCAGCGGCCGCCGTGGCCTGTCCGGCGTTGCTCACCGGTGGCCAGGCTCTCGAAGCGCCGTGGGTGCCGGGCTACCTGCTGTTGGTGGTGGTTATCGGCCTGTTGATGATTTCGCCGGTGCGCTATTTCTCGCCGAAGAACCTGCGCTTCGGACCGCGACCCTACCGCGCGCTGGCCCTGTGGGCTGCGATTCTGGCAGGGCTGATCATGCGCTACGAATGGGTCATACCCGGGTTGATCGTGCTCTACCTGCTCTCGCCCCTGTTTCGGCCGTGGTTCGCTCGCCGTCGGAAGGGCGCCCTCGCCTCGGCGTCGATCGAGCCGCCGGCTTCGGAGCGTGGTGACAGGTGAGCGGCGCTACGCGGTCTTGCCCCTGCGGTGGCGGTACAGCTAGGATGCCCTTTCAAGTCCAACGGGAGTCGTCGATGAGAGTTCAGGTTCCGTGTCCCCAAGATCGCTTCGAGTCCCGCCGATGGCTCCGCCTTCCGCTGCTCGTCCTGCTGACGGCTCTGGCCCTGCTGCCAGCGAGCCTGGCCCAGGTGGATGACGATCTCGATCTGAGCAATCCCTTCAACCGGGAAAAGAACGCGGCGGTGGTCGATGCCCTCGAGGAGCGCTCGCGGATCCTCGGTCGGATGTTGGTGGACTTCTCGCGGGAATACCGCCGGATCGCCGTCGAGCGTGGGACCGTGGTCCGGGAACTGGTCGAGACCCAGGCCGAGATGGACCGCCAGGTGATCCGGGTCAGGGATCTGAGCAGCGAACAGCTCGAGGCGCTGCGGGATCAGATCGTCGCGGTCCGACAGCGCTACGAGAAGTTGGAAGCCGATGGCCGGCGTCTGCTCGACAGTTTGCGTCTGCTGCTGCTCGAGCGCGATGCCTTGCATCAGCGGATCGCCGAGATTCGTGCCGATCTGCCCGGTTCTCAGGAGGTGCTCACCGGCGTGTGGGAAGTGACCTGGCTGCCGGCGGGCACCAAGGGGACGTTCTATCTCGATCAGTCGGGCACCCTGGTCACGGGCCAGTATCGGCTCGGTTCGACACGTTCGGGTTCCCTGCGGGGAACCTTCGTCGGCAACAAGATTCAGCTCGAGAGAGTCGATTCCCAGCGTGGCCGTGACGCCGAACTCGAGGGCTTCCTCGACGAGGAAGGGGGCGTGATTCGCGGGACCTGGCAGTCTTTCGAGATGGTGCAGGGTGGCCTGCCCCACGGACAGTGGGTTGCCCGAAGAACCCGGTGAAGCAGGGAAGGGCAGGCAGGTCGGCAGCTCGGACGCGATCGATCTACGCGCCGTTCGTCGCGGCTCGTTTTTTGCGCGCCCGGCGGCAAGGCTTCGTTTCACTCATCGGCCTGCTCTCGGCACTGGGTTTCATGGTCGGCGTGGCCTCCCTGATCGTTGCTCTGGCCCTGATCACCGGTTTTCAGGATGCGATGATCAGCCGGATTCTGGCCGCCAATGCCCAGCTGCTGGTTTTTCCTGCGCGGGGTCAGGCGACGATCGCGAATGCCGATCAGGTCATCGCCGAACTCGAGCAGGTTCCCGGCATGCTGGACGCCGCGCCCGTGGTGAGCACCAAGGGGCTGATCATGGCCGCCGGACGACGCCTGCGATGGGTGACGATCAACGGTATCGATCCGGGGCCCGGGTTGCGGGTGACCGAGATGGAACAGGCGATGGTCGAAGGCTCGTTCCACGACCTGGCGAGGGAGGCCGAGGACCTGCGTCCGCCGCTGATCGTCGGTGAGGAACTGGCCCTCGAATTGGGAGTCCTGCCCGGCGACCAGGTGACCCTGCTCGTTCCCCGGCCCAAGCTCACGCCCTGGGGCGTGAGTCTGCGCCAGTCGGTGTTCCGCGTCGCCGGCTTCTTCCGCACCGACTACTACGACTACGACACTGGATGGGCCTTCATCTCGTTGCACCAGGCCCAGCGCATTCTGGGCATGGGACAGGACGTGAGCTGGATCGCCGGGCGAGTCGAGGATCTCGGCCGCCTCGAGCAAGTCGAGGAGCGGGCCCAGGCTCGGCTGGGCGAGAACTTTCGTGTCGATGACATCCTGCGCCACAACCGAGCCCTGTTCTCGGCGATGAAGCTGGAGAAGCTGCTGATGTTCTTTGCAGTCGGCCTGATCGTTCTGGTCGCCGCCCTGGGTGTGATCAGCACGCTGATCCTGACCGTCGTTCAGAAGGTGCGGGAAATCGGCGTGCTGGCTGCGATGGGAGCCACCCCGGGGGGCGTGCTGCGAATCTTCATCCTCCAGGGCCTGAGCACGGGGCTGGTCGGTACGGCCGCCGGCGCCATTCTGGGCGTGGCGACGTGCTGGGTCGTCGATCGTTTCGAACTGATTCCCCTCGATCCGGATGTCTACTACCTGTCCCATGTAGCGCTGAGTGTCCGGCCCTGGGACGTGGTGATGGTGGTGGCCGTCTCTGTTGTTGTCGCCTTACTTTCGACTCTCTATCCGGCGTGGCGTGCTGCCTCCCTGGATCCCGTGGAGGCCCTGCGCGGTGAGTGAGCTGCTGCTCGAAGCCCGCGGGCTGTACAAGGACTACTGCCGGCGGGGCCTGGCGGCGCCCCCGGTGAAGGTTCTCGAAGACCTCGATTTTCTCCTCGCGCAGGGGGAAACGGTGGCGATCCAGGGGGAATCGGGGGTCGGCAAGACCACCCTGCTCAATCTTCTCGGCGGCCTCGACCGGCCGGATTCGGGTATCCTCTTGTTCGGAGGCGAGGAGATCCCCCTCGAACCGGCGGCCCGCGCCCGGTGGCGCCGGGGGGCGGTGGGGATCATCTTCCAGTTCCATGGGCTGCTCGGTGAATTCACAGCGGCGGAAAACGTGGCCCTCGCCGGTCTCATTCGAGGCTGGAGACGGGCCGATGCCTTGCGCCGCGCCGAGGATCTGCTCGGCCGCCTGGGGCTGGCCGAGCGCTCCGAGCACCACCCCGACCAGCTCTCCGGCGGCGAACAGCAGCGCGTGGCTCTGGCTCGGGCTCTGGTCACCGAACCCGCCCTCCTGCTGGCCGACGAGCCGACCGGTAACCTCGATCCGCGGACCGGTGGCCGGGTACTCGATACGCTCTTCGACCTCCAGCAGGAGCTGGGCTTTTCCCTCGTCGTGGCGACCCATTCGGAAAGGCTGGCGCGCCGCTGCCACCGTGCCCTACGTTTGGAGCGAGGCCGGCTCGTGGCGATCACCACGTTTGCCGGAAGCGAAGGATCCTCTTGATCCCCTGGGGCGACCGGCGTCCCGAGACAAGGTGAGGCGATGATCGAGCAGTTCACCGAGAAGGCGAAGCGTGTTCTCTTCCTGGCCCGGTACGAGGCGACCCAGAGGGGCGCCCCGGTCATCGGGACCGAGCATGTCCTTGTCGGACTCCTGCGCGAGGACGATGCTCTGACCCGGGAACTCTTTCACCGCAGCAACATTTCGGTGGACCTGCTGCGCTCCGAACTCGAAAGCCAGGAGGGAGCCGTACTGCAAGGCGGCCGGGGCGTCGACATCCCCTTCAGTGAAGAGGCCAAGCGCGTTCTCGAGTGTGCCCAGGAGGAAGCCCGGGGCCTGATGTCGCCGACGGTGGACGTCGAGCACGTGTTGCTCGGTCTGATTCGCGTCGACGATGCTCCTGCCGGCAGGATCCTCGGTGAGCGCGGCATGCGGCTGTACACCGTGCGCGAGGACATCATCAATCTGGCCAAGCGCCGGGCCTCGATGAGCGCCGAGAAGAATGGCGGTGCCGACGGCAAGAAAAAAGAGACCCCCTTTCTCGACGAGTTCAGTCGGGACATGACCCGCATCGCTGCGGAGGGCGGCTTCGATCCGCTGATCGGTCGCGAGGTCGAACTCGATCGTGTGATCCAGGTTCTCTCGCGCCGGCGGAAGAACAACCCGGTGCTGCTCGGCGAACCCGGGGTGGGCAAGACCGCCATCGTCGAGGGGCTCGCCGGCAGGGTGGCCGACGGTTCGGTGCCACCCTCGCTCACCGGCCGCCGGATCCTGGCACTGGATCTCTCGCTGGTGGTCGCGGGGACCAAGTACCGTGGCCAGTTCGAGGAGCGGTTGAAGGGGATCATTCAGGAACTGGTCAATGCACGCGACGTGATTCTCTTCATCGACGAGATCCACTCGTTGATCGGTGCGGGTTCCGCGGAGGGGTCGCTCGACGCGGCCAATATCCTCAAGCCGGCTCTCTCGCGGGGTGAGGTGCAGTGCATCGGCTCGACCACCCCTCGCGACTATCACAAGCACATCGAGCGGGATCGGGCCTTGGTGCGCCGTTTCCAGCCGATCAAGATTCAGCCGCCGACCGAGGAGCAGACGATCGAGGTCCTCGAAGGGATCAAGGAGCGCTACGAGCGCTTCCACGGTGTGAACTACACCGAGGAGTCGATCCGGGCGGCTGTGTTTCAATCCAATCGCTACATCACCGATCGCTTTCTGCCGGACAAGGCAATCGACGTGATCGACGAGGCGGGTGCCTGGGTCAAGCTGCGCAAGCGAACCTCCTATCGCGCTTTGCGGGACGTGGAGCGCAAGATCAAGGATGCGGTCGAAGGCATGAAGGCTGCGCTCTCCCGCAAGGACTTCGACGAGGCGGTGACCTGGCACGACAAGGAAGTGACCCTGCGCGAGGAGGCCGAAGAATTGCGGCGCAAGGCCGAGCAGGAAGCGCAGACCGTGATCGATGTGGTACGCAGTGATGTGGAAGAGGTGATCTCCAAGTGGACCGGGATCCCGATCACTCGTGTTGCCGAGAAGGAGATGGAGCGCCTGCTGAAGATGGAGGACCACCTCCACGAGCGCGTTGTCGGCCAGCATGAGGCGATCGAGGCCCTGTCGCGGGCGATCCGCCGTTCGCGGGCCGGAATCAAGAGTCCCAACCGGCCCGTCGGCTCGTTCGTCTTCCTCGGCCCCACCGGCGTGGGCAAGACCGAGCTGGCCAAGAGTCTGGCCCAGTTCCTCTTCGACAACGAGCGAGCGATGGTGCGCTTCGACATGTCGGAGTACATGGAAAAGCACTCCGTGGCGAAGATGATCGGCTCGCCTCCTGGCTATGTCGGGCACGAGGAAGGTGGCCAGTTGACCGAGAGAATCAAGCGCCAGCCATACTCGGTGCTGCTGCTCGATGAAATCGAGAAGGCCCACCCGGACATTCTCAATCTGCTCCTGCAAGTGCTCGATGACGGGCAGGTCACCGACTCCTACGGAGATCTGGTCGACTTCAAGAATACGATCATCATCATGACCTCCAACCTCGGCTCCGCTGCGCTGGTCAACAAGGGGCGCCTGGGCTTCAGCTCCGGCGAAGAGGTGCAGGAGCGCAAGGGTCGACGCGAGATGGTGATGGGAGAGTTGCGCCGGGCCCTGCCACCGGAGTTCATCAACCGCATCGACGAGATCATCGTTTTCGATCCGCTCTCTGACGAGGAGCTGCTCGAGATCTCCAAGCTGATGGTCGGCCAGCTCAATCTGACTCTCGCCGACAAGGGCATCAGCCTTGCGCCTCGGGAGGAGGTCTACCAGTGGCTGGTGCGCACCACCTGCGCCGATCGCTCCTTCGGCGCGCGTCCTCTGCGCCGGGCCATTCAACGGGCGTTCGAGGATGCGATCTCCGAGAAGGTGATCCAGGGCGATCTGGTCGGGATGGGGGAGATCGAGGTGCTTCTCGGCGACGACGACACCCTCGAGTTCCGCAACGCCATGGCCACCGCCTGATTCCAGCGGGTTCGGCCGCCGGCCGCGGCAGGCAGCGGCCCTGCCGTAGCTGTCTTCGGCGAGTGCTCGTCGAGGTGGTCACTCCGAAAACTTGACCCGAGTTGCGCTCCGATCGCGGAGTCGGCGGCACCGACATTCGGTCCGAGTCGGCGCCGCTGTCGGCGAGGTGCGGGCTGTGTGGTTTTCCCGTTCCCGGAGACGGGGCGGGGGGCCGAGATTCGCGCTAGAATGCGGGCGTTTCACTATTTTTCCCTTGTTTTCGTCTGCGCGGTTGCAGCAATCCTTGCGCCAGGTGGTGCAGGGAAAGGAGATCCCGATGATAGTGCGATGTCTGTCGATCGCCCTGGTCACACTGGCCCTGCTGGGAGGGGTTGCCAGCCAGGTGGAGGCCCAGACTCTTCGTATCGGCGTGTTCGACGCTCAGCGCGTGTTCAACGAGACCGCGGAGGGGGCCAAGATCCAGGCCAAGCTCAACGCGCTCCAGACCGAAAAGCAGGATGAACTGGAGCGGGTTCAGCAGGAACTGCGGGCCATGCAGCAGAACATGGTGGCCACCGCGGCCAGCGTGAGCAACGACAAGCTGCGGGAACTGCGGCTGAAGATCGACCGCAAGACGATCGAACTCGAGAGCCTGCAGAAGTCGGCGACCCGGGAGTTTCAGCTCGCTGTGGAGCAGGCCCAGGCCGACTGGCAGGCCCGGCTTGAGAAGATCGTCAGAGAATACGGCAAACAGAAGGGCTACACCCTGATTCTGCCGATTGGCGTGGTGATCTACCATGCCGACGCCACCGACATCACTGCGGATCTGGTCAAGATCGTCGATGGCAGTGGAGCTGACACGGGATCATGAGGCTGCGCGGCCGGGAAAGCTGGACCCTCGGCCGCCTTGCCGCGGCCCTCGGCAGACCCTGGCAGGGGCAATCCGAGTGCGTGATCGAAGGGGTCGCCAGCCTGGCCGCCGCGGGTGAAAAGGACCTGGCGGCGGTCTACGACCCCCGTCAGGCCGGGTTACTGATCGCTTCCCGGGCGGCTGTGGTGATCGTCCCTCAGACGGCTACCGTCGACCAGCGGAACCTGATCGTCTCGCCCTGCCCGAAGGCGGATTTTGCCCGGGCCGTGGAACTGATCCGTCCGACGACGGCTCCCCAGCCCGGTATTCACCCCTCGGCGGTGATCGACCCTTCCGCGGAGATCGCCGAAGATGCCGAGATCGGGCCACTGGTGGTGGTCTCCAGGGGGTGCCGGGTCGGACCGGGTTGCCGCCTGGGCGCCGGTGCGGTGCTCCTCGAGGAGGTCGAACTCGGTGCGCGGGTCGCTCTTCATCCGCGGGTCGTGCTCTACCCCCGGACGATCATCGGCGACGACGTGCTGGTACTGGCGGGCGCCGTGATCGGCGCGCCCGGCTTCGGCCAGGCCCACGATGAGGACGGTCGTGCGGTGCGCGTGCCCCATCTGGGCCGCGTGGTCGTGGCGCCCGGTGCGGAGATCGGTGCGAACACCACCATCGATCGCGCCGCCTTCGGCGAGACCGGCATCGGCGCCCGGGCCAAGCTGGACAATCTGGTCCAGATCGGCCACAACGCGGTGGTGGGCGAGGATGCGATGATCGCTGCCCAGTCGGGCCTGTCCGGCAGCAGCCGCCTCGGACGTGGGGTTCGGGTCGGGGGGCAGTCGGGCCTGGCCGATCACGTGGAGGTAGCCGACGGAGCTGCCGTCGCGGCCAAGACGGCAGTCTTTCACTCCGTCGCTGAGAAAGAAATCGTCGCGGGCATTCCGGCTCGTCCCATCGCCTCCTGGCGGCGGATGGTGGCGGTCCAGGCCCGCCTTCCGGAACTCTGGGCCAAGCTCCGCAACCTCGTGGAGTAGCCGGCGCCGGAGCCGTCATCTCGAGTCCCGCGGGTCGGGGGACTCCCATGGGAGGTCAAGTGAGCCAGCCCGATACTCTGGACATTGGCAGGATTCTCGAACTTCTGCCGCACCGCTATCCCTTCCTGCTGATCGACCGTGTCGAGCAGATCGAACGCCGCCAGAGAGCCGTCGGCATCAAGAACGTGACGATCGGTGAGCCGTTTTTTCAGGGGCATTTTCCCGGCGCGCCGGTCATGCCGGGGGTGCTGATCGTCGAGGCTCTGGCCCAGACCGCCGGAGCGCTGATCATGCTCGAAGTCGATGATCCAGCGCGGCAACTGCTGCTTTTCAGCGGCATCGATGAGTGCCGTTTTCGCCGGCCGGTAGTTCCCGGTGATCGCCTCGAGCTGGAAGTGGTCATTGAGCGACTCAGGCCGACGATGGCCAAGGTCAGGGGGGTGGCCAGGGTCGATGGTGAGACCGCGGCGGAGGCGCTGCTTCTGTGCGCCATGATTCCGCGGGAGAAGGCCCCGTGATCGACTGGCTCGAGGGCATCGACGAACGGGCGGTGATTCACCCCGACGCGCGGATTGCGGGAGGGGTCTCGGTCGGTCCGTTCAGCGTCATCGGTCCGGAGGTGGAGATCGGTTCCGGCACCTGGATCGGTCCCCACGTGACGATCGACGGCCAGGTGCGGATCGGCGAGGACAACCGGATCTTTCCCGGCACCACCATCGGCTTCGCGCCCCAGGACCTCAAGTACGCGGGTGAAGCGACACGGGTCGAGATCGGCGACCGCAACGTGTTTCGCGAGGGCTGCCAGGTGCACCGAGGAACCATCGGTGGTGGTGGTCTGACTCAGATCGGCAGCGACAGCTTTTTCATGGTTCTCTCCCACGTGGCCCACGACTGTCGTATCGGCGACCACGTGATCTTCGCCAACGCGGGCACCCTGGCCGGGCACGTGGAAGTCGGCGACCACGCGACGATCGGAGCCTACACCGGCGTGCACCAGTTTTGTCGCATCGGCCAGCACGCCTTCATCGGTGGGTATTCGGTGGTCACTCGAGATGCGCTGCCCTACTGCCTGACCGTCGGCAACCGGGCCCTGTGCTACGGCATCAATCGAGTCGGCCTCAAGCGCAAGGGTTTCGCGAGGGACGCGATCAGCGCGCTCGAGCGCGCGACGCGCAAGATCTTCCGCCCCGAGACCCGGCGGGATCAGGCGCTGGTCGAGGTGGAGGCAGAGTTCGGTGGGATCGAGGAGGTGCGGCAAGTGGTGGAGTTCATTCGCTCCTCGCGCCGCGGGGTGATTCCGATCCGTCTCGGGCAGGGCACATGAACACGGCTCTGCGGGCCGGCGTCGTCGGGGTCGGATCCCTCGGCCAGCATCACGCGCGGATCTACAGCGAGATGCCGGGTGTCGACCTGGTGGGTGTGGTGGACAGTGACCGCGACCGGGCCGAGGAAATCGCAGCACGCCATGGCTGCCGCGTGTTTGCTGATGTCGAGGCACTGGGCACAGAGGTCGATCTGGCCTCGGTCGCCACGCCGACGAGCACTCATCGGGTCGTTGCTGAAGTGCTGCTCGACGCGGGCGTGGCGGCTCTGGTGGAAAAGCCCCTGGCCGCTGACATCGAGCAGGGGCGATCGCTGGTGGCCCTGGCCGCCGCGCGGGGTGCACCGTTGATGGTGGGACACACCGAGCGCTTCAACCCGGCCGTCTCGGCTCTGCTCGAGCACACCGAGGATCCGCGCTTCATCGAGATTCACCGCCTGGCTCCCTTCGTACCCCGCAGCCTGGACGTGGACGTGATTCTCGACCTGATGATCCACGACCTGGATCTGTGCCGGGTGCTGCTCTCCGGGGCCGAGGTGCAGAGCTTCGATGCCAGCGGCACGGCGGCCCTCACCGAGCGCATCGACATCGCTTCGGTGCGCCTGCGATTCGCCGGCGGCGCGGCGGCCAATCTGACGGCCTCCCGGATCAGCCAGGAGAGAATCCGCCGGGTGCGGGTGTTCGAGACCGGTGCGTTTCACGCCTGCGACACGGTCAGTGGCACGGCCCGCTCGTTCCGCGTGCAGCGGGATCCAGACGCTCCGCCGCGCATCGTCGGCCGGGATCTGGACCTGCCGCCGGGCGAGCCGCTGGGACGGGAGTTGACAGCCTTCTGCCGGGCTGTGGCAAGTGGTGGGTCCGTGCCCGTGCCGGGAGAAGACGGACTGGCTGCTGTCGAACTGGCCCTCGAGATTCGGGACGACATCGAATCCCAGCTCAGCCGGTATCGGGCAGGCGGGAACTCTGCCCGGTGAGTCCGCGTGGGCGACGCCGGGGCGTCGGGCCGCGCCCCCTGCCGGACCGAGGTGGCAGATCCGAGGGTCGGGCGGGATGATGGAGACGATGGTTGCCCCTCCACCGTCTGGACCGGTGCCGACTTGCCCTCCGGTTCACGAGTTTCTCCAGCGAAAGGTCGCCGCAGGCGCTTTTCCGTCGGCGGTCTATGCCTTCGGCCCTGCTGCTGATCGGCCGGCGGCGGAAGGGGCAGTGGGCTCGATGAGCCTCGAGCCCCACGCGGTAGCGGCGCGCCGCGACGCTCTGTACGACCTGGCGAGTGTCACCAAGGGGGCGATGACGGCGGTGCTCGCCGCCCGCCTCGCCGATCGCGGCGTGGTCGATCTCGATCAACCCCTCGATGAGGTCCTGGTCGAACTCAGAGGCTATGCGGGCCGCACACCCTCGTTGACTTCGCTGCTCACTCACGACGCGGGGCTGCCTGCATGGGTGCCGCTCTACCGGGCTCCTGCTCAGGCCGATGCGGTGGCCACGACGATCGCGGCTCTGCCCGCCGATCGTCCGGCGGGCAGTGGCGCGCTCTACTCCTGCCTGGGACCGATCCTGGCGCTGATCGCCCTGTGCCGCGTGACGGGCCGGGACGCTCCCGGCCTGCTGGACGAGGAGATTCGCCGGCCGCTCGGTCTGAGGGCCGACGAACTGGCCCTGTCGCCTCTGCCCGACTCGCTCGCGGAGCGGGTGGCCCCCACCGAACGGGGGCGGCGACGGGAGGCCGAACTGGCAGGTCCGGGGCTGCGGAGCGAGGAGGTGGCTCCGGGGCCCGACAGGGTGCTCTGTGGTCGGGTTCACGATGGCAATGCCGCGTTTCTCGGTGGTGCGGCGGGCAATGCCGGTCTGTTCGCGACCGCCGCAGCCCTGTTCCGCCTCGGTTCCGCCCTCGGCTGGTCGGAAGACTTCCTCTCGGCGGCCGCCCGGCGGCGACTGGCCCGGGTGGCGGCTGTCGGTCCGGACGGTGGTCGGACCTTCGGTTTCGAGTCGGCTGGCGGTGCCAGTGGCCCCGGCGCTCCTCTCGGCGACGACGCCTTCGGCCACGTGGGGTTCACCGGCACCTCCCTCTGGCTTGCGCCGGCCGGCGGATGGGTGATGGTGCTGCTGACCAATCGCGTCCATCCCAGGTGGGTCGAGGCACCGATGCAGCAGTGGCGCGCCGTATTTCATTCCCTTTGCCGCGCGGCGCTGGAGTCCCGGTGAGCAGTCTCGCCTGGCGTGGGGGCGGCGGCGGGGTCTTGCCTCGCCGCGACGGCGAAGTGCGGCGGCTGCTACTGGCGGCGCTGATCTCCGTGTTGCTCCATCTGCTGCTGGCTCTGCTGCTGCTGTGGGGCGTCGGCACGCGGGCCGAGGCTGAGCCGGAGGAGATCGTCGTACCTCTCAGCCTCGAGGCCCCCCCCGAGC
>JALTMS010000534.1 GCA_027001345.1 Acidobacteriota bacterium
TCGGTGGCCCCCGACCACGTGCACCGCGACGCCGAGGCCATGGAACACGTGCTCAGCGAGCAGACCGTCGAGCGCATCGACGACCTCCTCGGTCGCCCCGCCACCGATCCCCACGGACGCAGCATTCCCCGCGACGAGGAGGCGTGATGAGCCCGACCCTGGTGATCCTGCTCACCGGCGCCCTGATCGCCACGAGCTGCGCCCTGGTGGGCTCGTTTCTCGTCCTGCGGCGGATGGCCCTGCTGGGCGACGCCATCTCCCACGCGGTGCTGCCGGGGATCGTGATGGCCTTCCTGCTCACCGGCCGGCGCAACAGCCTGGTGATGCTGGCGGGCGCCGCCGCGGTGGGGGTGCTGACGGTCTTTCTGGTGGAACTCTTCGTCCGCTCCCGGCGGCTGCGCGAGGACGCCTCCATCGGCGTGGTCTTCCCTGCCTTCTTCGCCCTGGGCGTGGTGATGGTCACCCGCTGGGCCGGGCAGGTGGACCTGGACGTGGACTGCGTGCTCTACGGCGAGATCGCCTACGTGCCCTGGGACCTGTGGATCGTCGGCGACACCTCCTTCGGCCCCCGGGCCCTGTGGACCGCCGGCGGCGTGCTGGCCCTCGACCTGCTGCTCGTCGCCCTGCTCTACAAGGAACTCAAGGCCACCACCTTCGACCCGGCCTTTGCCGCCTCGGTGGGCATCTCGCCCCTGGTGGTCCACTACCTCCTGATGAGCGCGGTCTCCGTGACGGTGGTCGGCTCCTTCGAGGCGGTGGGCGCGATCCTCGTGGTGGCGATGCTGATCGTCCCCGCGGCCACCGCCTACCTGCTCACCGAGCGCCTCTCGCGCATGCTGGCACTGGCCGTGGCCGCCGGCATCACCGCCTCCACCGGCGGCTACCTGCTGGCCCGCTGGCTGGACGTCTCCATCGCCGGAGCGATGGCCACCGTGGCCGGCGGGCTCTTCCTGGTGGCCCTGGCGGCCTCCCCCCGCCACGGGCTGGTGGCCCGCTGGTGGCGCCGGCGGCGGCTGACCGCCCGCATCCTCGCCGCCGCCGGGCAGGGCAAAACCGGGATTCGGGGGTAAACTGCCTGCTTTCCCGCGCGGCGGAAGACAGTTTCTGCCCGCAGCCGCGCCCTTTTCGACGGAGATCGCCAACCATGAAAACCCCGCTCATCGCCGCGCTGGCCACCGCCGCGCTGCTCGCCGCGCCCTGCCTGGCCAACGATCCGGCCGCCCCACCCACCACCTCCCCGGACGACAGCTCCACCCTCTACGCCCTGGGCGTGGCCGTTTCCCGCAATCTGCTCTCCTTCGACCTGAGCGAGAAGGAGACCGCCGAGATGCTGCGGGGCCTGTCCGACGGACTGACCGGCAAGGCTGACATCGACATCAACGCCTACCAGGCGGCAATCGTCGAACTCCAGCGCAGCCGCCTGGCCCGCCGACTGGAGAAGGAGAAGGCCGCCGCCACCGCCTACCTCGCCGAGCAGGCCCAGCGCCCGGGTGCCGAGAAGCTGCCCTCGGGACTGATCTTCGAGAGCCTCACCGCCGGTGAGGGCGCCTCCCCCACCCCCACCTCCCAGCTCAAGGTCTTCTACAAGGGCAGCCTCCGCGACGGCACGGTCTTCGACTCCCGCCTGGCCCCCGCGGATCCGGCGGAGATCCCGCTCAGCAGCGTGATCTCCTGCTGGAAGGAAGCGCTGCCGAAGATGAAGCCGGGCGGCAAGGCCCGTATCGTCTGCCCCGCCGAGCTGGCCTACGGCGACCAGGGCCGTCCTCCCGTGATTCCCGGCGGCGCTCCCCTGGTCTTCGAGATCGAGCTGGTCGGCATCCAGTAGCCCCGTGGCGACGCGCGGGCCCGAGCCGCTGTGCTAGCCTGTGCGTCCCACCCAACCGCTCCGATGCAGAAAGAGAACACCCAGCAAATGCCCAAGATCAATTACGCCACCGACATCACCGACGACATGAAAGAGGCGAAGAAGGATTACCTCGATCGCCACACCCCCCACGTGGTCGCCCCCGACCGGGTCCAGAAGGGCAAGCCCTTCGCCGTGACGGTGAAGATGGGTCGGGACTACGTCCACCCCGATGTGGTCGACCACCACATCCAGACCCTCCAGCTCTTCAACGGCGATACCCTGCTGGCCACCGCCACCTACAACCCCGGCGCCACCACCGGAGGCATGGACGAGGCCAAGGGCTACACCCAGGTCACCTTCCAGATCAGCCTCGGTCGCAAGGGCAAACTGACCGCCATGAGCTATTGCACCAAGCACGGCCTGTGGGTCAGCGAAGAGAAGATCGTCGAAGTCGAGTAGGGTCGGCGGAGAGCGCTGCCGATGATCGCTGAGGGATCGGGCCTGCGCCCTGCTTTGCGTTTGTTGCTCTTCGTGGCGCTCTACGCGCTGCTGGCCAACGCTCGCTCGGTGCAGCCCAATCCCTTCGTACCCGGCACCCTGATCTCGGTGGCCGTGATCGTCCCGGTGGCCGCGGGTCTGGTCTGTGGCCCCTGGGTCGGCCTGGGTACGGGAATCCTGGCAGCACTGCTCACCGCACTCCTCCTCACCCTGCGTGCAGCCCTCGGCCTGCCGCCCCCCGGCGGCGCCGAGCACGGTGCGTTGCAGGAAGTACTCTTTGCCCTCCCCCACGGAGTGATGGGCTTCCTGGCGGGCTTTCTCCAGCGCTACTTGCCGCCGCCCCTGCCTGCGGCGGCCCTCGGTATCGGTCATCTCCTCGACCTGGCGGCCCTGACTCTCGCCGGTCATGTCGCCGCTTCAGCCTGGACGTCGGGCTCCCTGTGGAAGGGAGTGGCCTGGGAGACCTTCATCGGCATGGCCCTGGTCACCGCGGCCGTCGGCCTGTTCCGCCTCGGCTTCGAACGCCAGGAGTCGACGTGGAACTGACCACCCATCCCCGGGTCTGGCGTGTGCTCGGGGTGATCGCCGGCCTGCTGGTACTCACGCTGCTGGCCCTGATGCACTTCAAGCTGATCTTCCTCAGCCTGGTGCTGGGCACG
>JALTMS010000535.1 GCA_027001345.1 Acidobacteriota bacterium
CCGACCCGGCATCCGTCAGGATCCGGGAACCTTCTTCCAGTCCTCGAGGAAACGAGCCAGGCCGCTGTCGGTCAGCGGGTGGTGGACGAGCTGTGCGATGACCTTGAATGGAATCGTCGCCACATCCGCGCCGATCAGTCCCGCCTGCACCACGTGCATCGGATGGCGTACGCTGGCCACGAGAATCTCGGTATCGAAGCCGTAATTGTCGTAGATCTGGCGGATCTGCTCGATCAACTCCATCCCGTCGGTGGAAATGTCGTCGAGACGACCGACGAAGGGCGAGATGTAGGTCGCCCCCGCCTTGGCCGCCATCAGCGCCTGTAGCGGGTGGAAGCAGAGGGTGACATTGGTCCGAATCCCCTGGCTCGAGCACCAGCGTACGGCCTTGAGCCCTTCGCGGATGATCGGGATCTTGACCACCACATTGTCGTGGATCGCACTGAGTTCGCCCGCCTCGCGCTTGATCCCCTCCAGGTCGGTCGAGGTCACCTCGGCGCTGACGGGACCATCGACCACCTCGAGGATCTCCTGGAGGACCTCCCGGAACGGCCTTCCGGTCTTGGCCACCAGAGAGGGGTTGGTCGTCACACCGTCGAGCACACCGAGTTCGAGTGCCTCGCGGATCTCACCGATATCCGCCGTGTCGATGAAGAACTTCATGGTTGCCACCTCACGCTTGTCGAACGTTGCTGGTCGAACGCTACTGTTCGTCTTCCTCGGCCTCCTCCGCGGGGGCGACCTGACCGGCGCGGGTGAAGGCAACGACGCTGTCACCTTCCTTGAGGCGAATGATCCGCACGCCCTGGGTCGAACGACCGAGTCGGCTGATCTTGTTGTTGGCATCCTGCTGTACCGGCGTGCGAATCACCTGTCCGAGACGCGTGGCGACGATGATCTCGTCGTCGTCGTGGACCGGGATCGCGGAAACCACGGCGCCGGTCTTCTCAGAAACCTTCAGGTTGATCAGGCCCAGCCCGCCGCGGCCCTGGACGCGATACTCTGCCTCCGCCGTACGTTTGCCGTAGCCCTTTTCGCTGACGGTCAGCAGATCCTCACCGCCCTCGAGAACCGAGGCCTGGACGACTTCATCCCCCTCCCGCAGGCTGATACCCCTCACGCCACGCGCGGTGCGACCCATCGAGCGCACGTCGGAGGCCGGGAAGCGAATCGCCATCCCCTTGCGGGTCGCGATGAAGATGTGGTCGTTCTCCCTGACCAGACGCACCGAAATCAGGCTGTCGCCTTCCATCAACGACAGGGCGATGATGCCACCGGCACGGATATTGGCGTAGGCCTCGAGGGGTGTCCGCTTGACCATTCCTCGTCGTGTGACCGTGACCACGAAGAGATCGGGCTGGCTCAGATCGCGCAGCGCCAGCAGCCCCTGGATCCGCTCGTCGGGCGCCAGTCCGAGCTGATTGACGATCGGCTTGCCTCGCGAGGCACGTCCCGCCTCGGGTACCCGGTAGACCGGTAGCGAATGGACCTTGCCCGCCGAAGTGAACCACAGGCTGGTGTCATGGGTCGAGACGATCCTGACTCGCGAGAGGAAGTCCTCGTCGCGAACTTCCATCAGCCGGATCCCCTTCCCTCCCCGCCCCTGAGTGCGGTACTCGGCCAGAGCGGTGCGCTTGACGTAACCGCGGTGGGAGAGGGTGACGACCACGTCCTCCTCGGTGATCATGTCGAGGGTCCGGATCTCACCCTCGTCCTCGACGATCTCCGTCCGCCGCTCGTCACCGAATCGCCGCCGCACCTCCTCGAGTTCTTCGAGAACGATCTCGTCAACCATGCTGGTCGAGGCGAGGATCTGCCGGTAGTGCTCGATCTTGGCCAGCAGTTCGGCGAGTTCCTCGAGCAACTTGTCACGCTCGAGTTGGGTCAAGCGCTGCAAGCGCATGTCGAGGATCGCCTGGGCCTGGATCGGCGTGAACTCGAAGCTGGCGATCAGACCCTGCTTGGCCTCGGCAGGCGTCTTCGAGGCACGAATCAGGGCGATCACGGCGTCGAGATTGTCGAGCGCCTTCTTCAGTCCTTCCAGGATATGGGCTCTGGCCTCGGCCTGTTCGAGCAGGTATTGAGTCCGTCTGACGACCACCTCGCGCCGGTGGGTCAGATACAGGCCGAGCATGCTCTTGAGATCGAGAACTCTCGGCCGACCGGCAACGATGGCAAGAAAGATCGCGCCAAAGGTGGTCTGCAAGCGCGTGTGCTTGTAGAGCAGATTCTCCACCACCTTCGGCACTGCATCCTTGCGCAACTCGAGTACTACGCGAATACCGTGACGATCGGACTCGTCGCGGATGTCGGCGATTCCCTCGATCCGCTTGTCGCGTACCAGGCCCGCGATCTCTTCGATCAATTGCACCTTGTTGACCTGGTACGGAATCTCCTGAATCACCAGCCGGTCGCGACCCTTCTTGGCCTCTTCGAATTCCACACGACCGCGAATGATGATCTTGCCGCGACCCGTGTGGTAGGCCTGATGAATGCCCGACCGGCCATAGATCACTCCGGAGGTCGGGAAATCGGGTCCCTGCACGTAAGTCAGCAGATCAGCGACGGTGCAGTCGGGATGCTCGACGATGTGCCGCGCCGCATCGATCAGTTCGCGCAGGTTGTGCGGCGGGATCCGGGTCGCCATACCAACGGCGATGCCGTCGGCACCGTTGGCCAGCAGGTTCGGAAATCCGCAGGGCAGGACCAACGGCTCGTCTTCGGTGTTGTCGTAGTTCGGACCGAAATCGACGGTGCGCTTGTCGATGTCGCGCAGCATCTCGCCGGCCAACGACGCCATGCGGATCTCGGTGTACCGCATCGCCGCAGCGGGATCGCCGTCGATCGAGCCGAAGTTGCCCTGCCCGTCGACCAGCGGGTAGCGCAGGGAAAAATCCTGCGCCAGGCGCACGATGGTGTCGTAGACCGCCTGGTCACCGTGGGGATGGAACTTGCCGATCACCTCACCGACGGTCTTGGCGCTCTTGCGGTAGGTTCGACCGGCAACATTGCCCGACTGGTACATTGCGTAGAGCACGCGCCGGTGAACCGGTTTGAGTCCGTCGCGCACATCGGGCAACGCACGGCCGATGATGACAGACATCGCGTAGTCGAGATACGAGTGTCGCATCTCGTCTTCGATGCTGATTGGCGTGTGTCGGATTGCCTGATTCTCTTCGGTCATGGCAACGCTTTTCCCCTAATGGCAGATACCGAGCACCAGATGCGGAGCATCAGACGTCGAGGTTCTTCACGTCGAGAGCATTGTCTTCGATGAAAGCCCGCCGCGGCTCGACCGCGTCACCCATCAGCAGCGTGAAGATGTCGCTGGCTTCCACCGCATCGTTGACGGTCACCTGCAGCAGTCGGCGTCTCGAAGGCTCCATGGTCGTTTCCCACAACTGCTCGGGATTCATCTCACCGAGACCCTTGTAGCGCTGCACCGTCACGCCGTGGCGACCGGCTTCGAGCAGAGAATCGAGGAGCGCGGCGGCGCCATCGACGGTTTCGACCTTGCCGTCGTGCAGCACCTCGATCGGCCCGTGATCGAGTTCGGCAATGTGGGGGTAGAGCGTGCGCAACTGCCGATACTCGCCGGTCAGAACGACGTTGTCGCTGAGCACGTATTCCCGGTGGCCGAGGTTCATCGCTACCGCGCGGATCGAATAGTCGCCGTGCTCGGGGTTTTCCTCGATCGAACGCACGTCGTGGCCTAGGGCCTCGAGGGTCTCGGCCAGTCGCTCGAGGCGCGGACGATCGGAAAAGTCCTCACGGGAAGAAAAGCCTCGCTCGAGCAGTGCCGTCACCGCCGGCCCCGGCCAGCCGCGACGCTCGAGAGCTTCACGGTAGCGGCGAAACTCCACCTTTTGCTCGAGCAGGTTGACCAGCGCGTTGCCGGTCCACTCGCGGCCAGATCCCGTCGAGCGCACGGTGCGCTCCTCGGCGGCCTTGCGAATCAGATAGGCGTCGAGTTCGATCTCGTTCTGCAGGTAGAGTTCTTCACGCCCCTTCTTGATCTTGAACAGTGGTGGCTGGGCGATGAAGAGATGACCGCGATCGATCAGCTCCCTCATCTGGCGGAAGAAGAAGGTCAGCAGCAAGGTTCGAATATGGCTGCCGTCCACATCGGCGTCGGTCATCAGGATGACCTTGTGGTAGCGCAACTTGGAGATGTCGAGGTCTTCCTGACCGAAACCGCAGCCGAGCGCGGTGATGATGGTGCGAATCTCCTCGTGGGACAGCATCTTGTCGAAACGGGCCTTCTCGACGTTGAGGATCTTGCCCCGCAGCGGCAAGATCGCCTGGTAGCGGCGGTCACGACCCTGCTTGGCCGAACCTCCCGCCGAATCTCCCTCGACGAGGAAAAGCTCGGACTCGGCCGGATCACGACTCTGACAATCGGCCAACTTGCCCGGCAAGGAACCGGAATCGAGCACACCCTTGCGGCGGGTCAGCTCTTTGGCCTTGCGCGCCGCCTCGCGCGCACGCAAAGCCTGTACCGCCTTGGAGAGCACGGCTCGGGCGTGACGCGGATGCTCGGCGAGGAACGCGCCGAGCTGGTCGTTGACCAGGCTCTCGACGGCGCCGCGAACCTCGCTGTTGCCGAGCTTGGTCTTGGTCTGTCCCTCGAACTGGGGATCGGGGACCTTGACCGAAACGACGGCAGCAAGCCCTTCGCGTACGTCCTCACCACTGAGCGAAACACCCTTCATCTCTTTGGGCAGCTTGGCGGTATCGGATTGCAAGTACGCGTTGAGCGTGCGAGTCAGCGCGGCACGAAAGCCGGAGAGGTGCGTTCCACCTTCGGTAGTGTTGATCGAGTTGGCAAAGGCGAAGAGCATCTCCTGATAGGAATCGTTGTATTGCAGGGCGATCTCCACCGACACGCCGTCGCGCTCGCCGGTGATGAAAATCGGCGGTTCATGCAGCGGCGAACGCTTGGCATTGAGATGGGAGACGAACTCGACGATCCCACCTTCGTAGTGAAAGTCGACCTCGCGGATCCGCGCCTCGCGCTCGTCGCGGAGGACGATCCGCACACCACTGTTGAGAAAGGCCAGCTCGCGCAGGCGCTGAGCCAGGGTATCGAAGACGAAATCGAGGGTCTCGAAGATCTCGGGATCGGGGCGGAAGGTGATCTTGGTGCCCCTCCGATCGGTGCGACCGGTCTCGCGAAACGCCGTGACCGGAACGCCGCGCGAGTACTCCTGGTTGTAGACCTTGCCGTCGCGCCAGATCTCGAGGGCCAGGGACTCGGCCAGAGCATTGACGACCGAGACACCCACACCGTGGAGACCGCCGCTGACCTTGTAGGCTTCCGAGTCGAACTTGCCGCCGGCATGAAGCTGAGTCATGACGACTTCGGCCGCGGAGACGCCCAGATCCTCGTGCAGATCGACGGGAATCCCTCGGCCATTGTCGAGCACGGTCACCGAGTTGTCGGCGTGGACGGTCACGTCGATCCGATCACAGTGACCGGCCTGAGCCTCGTCGATAGAATTGTCGACCACCTCCCAGACCAGATGATGCAGTCCGTGAACGCTGGTCGAGCCGATGTACATCCCCGGGCGTTTGCGTACCGCCTCGAGGCCTTTGAGAACCTTGATCGAACTCGCGTTGTAGTCGGGCCGATCACCCCCGGCGTCCGTCCCGGGAGTTGCTGCCGGCTGATCTGCCATTTCAGACATCTTTTCTCACGCTCACTTTGCCCTCGCGAACTGCCAGGTGCAGCACATGGGAAGGAAAAGGCAGGCCCGGCTTGCAAGTCGCCGCGAGAACCTGGCCATGGCCGGCAGCAGCCTCGAGCAGTCCGCCGAGCCGCTGGGTATCGAGATCGCTGTCGAGATCATCGAGGATCAACAGTGGCTCGGCACTCGAGCGGCATTGCCGCACCCGCGCCGCCTGGGCCAGAGTCGTGGCGGCCAGCGCCGAGCGAAGCTGACCCGCCGAGCCGAAAGTCCACAGGCTGTGCCCATCGATCTCGAGCAGGAAATCGTCTCGGTGAGGGCCCGTTGCGGTGGCACCCACGCGGCGATCCTCTTGCCTTCTCCTGCTGAGTTCCTCCCTCAATTCGCCACTTCCCGTCCCCCGGTAGGCCAGGCGCATGCGACCGGCTTCCGGAAAAAGATCGGCCTGCTCACCGACGCCAGCCTGCCACGCGGCGATTTCCTCTTCTCGCCGCCGACGAATCGCCTCTCCCAGCCCGGCAAGAAGCTCTTCCCAGGGCTCGAAAGCTTCATCGGCAGCCTCTTGCCGTAGCAATGCGTTGCGCTCTGACAGGGCCCGCCGGTAGCGGCTGAGATCCAGCAAATGCTCGGGGCGCGCCGCCGCCGTCCCCCTGTCGATGTATCTTCTTCTTTCTTTGGGACTTCCAGCAATACTCCGACTGCTGTCTCCGGTCATGGCGAGCGCTGGAAGAACCCCCAGGTAATCCGCTAGTTTGACCTCGCATTCTCCCACGAGCAGCCTTCGATCGCCACGCCCGCGGCCTCGGCTCAGAACCAGGGTCAAGGGGGGGCTCGTCTCACCGGCCTGCACCCTGCCCCAGACGGTCAGGCGGTCTTCGTCCCAGCCGATCGCCTGCCGTGGATCCCGAGTGCGAAACGAGCGTGTGGTGGCCAGCATGTAGGCCGCCTCGAGCAGGGCCGACTTGCCCTGGGCATTGTCGCCGCTGACCACGACGATCCGACTGTCGAGCCGCACCTCCTGGGCCGCGAGGTTCCTCACGCCCTCCACCTTCAGGGAGGCGAGAACCCGACGACTCACCGGTCAGGACAGGGCCATCGGCATGACCACGTAGAGATCCTCCCGGCGATCCTCCTCGTCTCGCACGGGCCGGAACAGACTCTGTCCCATCGGCTGCCCGAGCGAGATCTCGATCTGCTCCGACCCACAGACGGCCAGGAAGTCGAGCAGGTACTGGGCGTTGAAGCCGATGGAGAAGTCTTCGCCGGTGTACTCCACCTCGAGCTGCTCCTGGGCCTCCCCGAGCTGCTGGTGGGAGGAGGAGACCTCGAGCTGGTTGGCACGCAGGTCGAGCCGGACCAGATGGCTGTGCTCCTGGGAGAGCACGGCGACGCGCTCGATGGCGCTCTTGATCGCCGCGGTGGAGACGATCACGACCTTGTCGTTGGCCGTGGGCAGAACCTTGTTGTAGTCGGGGAACTTCTGCTCCTGGAGGCTGGTGCTCAGTTCTCGCTCGCCCATCCGGGCGAATAGACTCGCTCCCTCGTGCCAGATGAACACATCGCCTTCGTGGTCCGAGGCGAGCTTGAGCAGCTCGGCGACCGCCTTGCGCGGCACGACCAGCCGGTGATCCCCACTCTCGGTCTGCTGCACGCTGCGCCGTGAAAGAGCCATTCGATTCCCGTCGGTGCCGACGATGGTCAACTGCCCCTCGACGAACTCCCACAGTGCTCCGCCGATGTAGTAGCGCGGATCGTCAGCGGTGATCGCGAACAGAACCTTCTTGATCATCTCCGCGAGGGGGACCGCGTCGATCTGAGCCGTCGGCTGGCCTTCCTTCTCGCGCAGGGCCGGAAAATGCTCGGGATCCTGGGTCGCCAGCCGGTAGTGGATCCGCTCGCAGGTGATGTGCAGCGAACCGCCATCGAGGCGGAAGCCCACGTTGCCGGGCGGCAGGCGGCGGATGATGTCGTGCAGCCGGCGGGCATGGACCGTCACCAGGCCCGGAGCTTCCACGGTGGCCGGCACGGAGGAGCGGAAGCCGATCTCCAGGTCGGTGGCGGTGATCAGCAGTCGGCCGCCGTCCTCACCCCTGAGCAGAATGTTCGAGAGGATCGGCAGGGTTGCCTTCCGTTCGATGATGCCCTGCAACAGGGAGAGTTCCCTGAGAAAGGTTGCTTGATCGACGGTGATTCGCATGGTCATGACCTCGATGGTGAAAGTCGGAAAAACAAGGCTATCAGGAAAGGATAAGTTCTTTCCAGTAGTAGCCGTAGGAGCGTGGAAAGCGTGGAAAACTCGGCAACCTTCCGTTCTACGGACAGTTGGCGCCCGAGGTGGCTGTTGATTCGGTGGTGGACAGGGCTGCACAGAGTTCGGCGAGGGGTGAGCAGGGGGCGTGAGAAGACCTTTTGCACAGGGGTTGTGATCCTCAGTTGTGGAAAAGAGCCTGTCGGCCAGGCCGCAACAGCCTATCCGAGGCGGGCTTCGAGTTCGGCGAGAGTCCTGTGGATCGACGGGTCCTCGCTGCGGAGTCGGTCGATCTTGCGTACCGCGTGGAGCACGGTGGTGTGGTGCTTGCCGCCGAAGATCTGGCCGATCGTGGGGTAGCTCTCTCTGGCCAGCTTCTTGCCGAGATACATCGCGATCTGCCGTGGAAAGGCGATGCGCCGGGCGTTGGTGCGGGACTTGAGATCGGCCACCCGCAGGTTGAAGTGCCGGGCCACTGCCCGAAGGATTTCCTCGAGAGTCACCGGCTCTTCCTCTGCGGGGGACATCGAGTGCACCACTTCGCGAGCGAAGGCCAGATCGGCGGTGCGGCGCTGAATCGAGGCGGAGGCGATGAGGGTCGTCAGACAGCCCTCGAGTTCGCGGATATTGCTCTGAATCTGGCCGGCGATGTACAGCGCGACCTCGGGCTGGAGCTGCCATCCCTTCGAGGCGGCGATCTTGTTGAGAATCGCGACCTTGGTCTCGAGATCCGGTGGCTGGATGTCGGCGATCAGGCCCCACTCGAAACGGCTGCGCAGGCGCTCGGCCAGGCTCGGGATCGAGCGCGGTGGGGCATCGGAGGCCAGGACGATCTGCTGGCCTGCGTCGTAGAGCGCATTGAAGGTGTGGAAAAACTCCTCCTGGGTGCTCTCCTTGCCGGCAATGAACTGGATGTCGTCGACCAACAGCACGTCCACCGAGCGGTAGCGAGCGCGGAACTCCGGAGTCTTTTCGAAGCGAATCGCGGTGATCAGCTCGTTGATGAACTGCTCGGATGTCACGTAGGAAAGGCGAATGCCGGGCTGCTTGCTCAGCCAGCGATTGCCGATCGCCTGCATCAGATGGGTCTTGCCCAGACCGACACCGCCGTAGATGAACAAGGGGTTGTAGGCCCCTCCGAGCTGGTCGGTGGTGGCCAGGGCCGCGGCATGGGCGAACTGGTTGCAGGAGCTGACGACGAAGTTTTCGAAGGTGTAGCGGGGGTTGAGGCGCGGCGAGGGGTAGGGCGCCGGCTTGGGAGGGGTGGCAGAGGAGCTGCCCGAGGTGTCCTCGTCACGGACGACGAAAACCAGCTCGGCCGAAGGCAGCCCTACCTTGGGTAGGGTGGCACGGATCGTCTCGAGGTACTGACTTTGCAGCCACTCGGCGAACATGGTGTTGGGGACCTGCACCCGAAGCAGGTCGCCTTCCATGCTCAGCAGCCGAGTGGGCCGGAACCAGGTGTCGAAGATCGATGCGCTGACCTGCGGTCTGAGCGCCTCGAGAACTCTGTCCCAGGCCCCCCCTCGACCACTGTCCCGACGCAGGTGGTTTTCCACAGCCTCTACCCTCTTTTCTCGCTGCGATTTGACCTGGGTCGAGGGGAGAAATACACACATGTTTTCCACAACTGTGGAAGAATGGTGCTGTTTCTTAACCCTTTTCTTTTTATGGGTTTGAGGTGACGAACGTGCGTTCTGCGTTGCAGACGCCCCACCGCTGTCCCCTGGCCCACCGGCCCTGGTCAAGATCCTGCTGCCATGATGACTCGAGCCCCGCCCGAGCCATTCCCCGCCACGATCGAAAACGGCCTGACCGTAACACCTTCGTCAGAGGAGAGACAAGGGGAATTTCCACAGTTTTGCTATCCTCTTGGCTCCTCTCACCTTGGTCTCGTCGCTGGGATGGAGTCGCTGGCCCGGTAAGAATCGACCGGGTATCAGAAACCCTCGGCCCCGGCTGGTTTGACACCCGGCGGGGGGACCCCTAGGCTATCCCGGTTTCGGAAAGGTCCTGCGGACGTCGTGGGCTGGTGTGCGAGTGTGCACCGGCGGCCCGGCGAGGGTGGGGCCACGACAGCGACCGGCGGCGGTGGAGCGTGCCAGCGCGGCCGAGGTGCGAGGCGGTGCACAATGAAGAGAACTTTCCAGCCCAACAATCGCAAGAGAAAGAAGACTCACGGGTTCCGCGCCCGGATGAAGACCGTCGGGGGACGTCGCGTGCTGCGGCGCCGACGGGCGAAGGGCCGCAAGCGGCTGGCCGTCTGAGTCCAGCTCCGCGCCGAACCTTTCCGCCGCTGGCTCGTCTCAAGAAAAGGCGCGAGTACCTCGAGGTCTATGACCGTGGAATTCGAGTGGCGGGGGGCCACATCGTCCTGTTCGTCCTGCCTGGCAGCACGGGCAGCGCGCGTCTGGGGATCACGGCGACCCGCCGGGTGGGGGTAGCAGCCGATCGCAACCGCGTCCGGCGACGGCTGCGCGAGGTGTTCCGTCACCATCGTCATGCGCTGCCCGAGTGGGACCTGGTGGTGAACGTGCGGCGCTCGGCGGTGGGCCGCTCCTACCAGGGCCTGGAAAAGGATTTTCTCGAGTTGATCGGCCGCGCGGCCAGGAAACTCTCCCGCCCCCCCACAGGAGGATCCCCGTGAGCTTTGGGCGCCGTCTGGCGATCGGAGTCATCCGCGGCTACCAGCGCTACATCTCGCCGATGCTGGGATCCCACTGTCGCTTTCTTCCCTCATGCTCCGAGTATGCCGTGATGGCGATCGACGAGTGGGGAGTGGTGAGGGGCGGCGCCCTGGCGGCCTGGCGCATCCTCAGGTGCCATCCCTTCACGGCTGGGGGGCTGGATCTACCTCCACGACGGATTGCATCGAAGCCGGTTCACGGGCCGGCTTCTGGAAGGTATTCGGGCTGAAGATGGATCGAGAGACCACGTTTCGTACTCTGGCCGCGGTGGGGTTGTCCATCGTGGTGATGATCGCCTGGGCCTACTTCTTCGGACCCAAGCCCGGCGCCGTACCGCCTCCCGCGGAGGCGCAGGAGAGTGCCGCCCCCGCCCCCATGGAGCCGCCGACAGCGCCACCGACCACCTCGGCTGCCGTCGCTCAGCGGCCCGCGGCCGAGGCTGCACCGACGCCGGACGCCTCCGGCGATCAGTGGGAAAAGATCGAGGGCACCTCGGGGCAGGCCAACGTGGAGGTCTTCACCGACGGCCAGCAGATCGTCTTCTCGGCCCGTGGCGGGCGCCTGTTGTCCTGGAGGCTGCTGGACTATGAACAGCTTCCGGGAGCGGACGACGGCCGCCCGGTGGATCTGGTCTCGCCCCAGGCGCGCGCCCTCGATCACGACCCGCTCTACATCGAGCTGGCCGACGAACAACTCGAAGCCAGGATCAACCAGGCCTGGTACCAGGTTTCCGAAGCCGCCGCCGACGGTGACGAAATCTCGTCCCTCGGC
>JALTMS010000536.1 GCA_027001345.1 Acidobacteriota bacterium
CGAGGGAGGAGCCCGGAGTCCGTCCGGCCCTGCTCGCTGCACTGCGGGGTCTGGTGGTCCACCGGGTCGTGGCCCGGGAGCCGGATGGGAAGCTGCGGACCCAGGGTGACAACCGGCCGCGGCCGGATCTGCAGCCGGTGACTACCGGAGAGGTGCTGGGGGTGGTCACGGCGATCGAGCGCGGCGGGCAGCGCTGGAGCCTCGAAGGACGCCGGGCCCGCTTCTACGGCCGTGGAGCTGCGATGATCTCCCGACTTACCGCTCGTTGGGTGCCGTTTCGGGGTGGCTGGCGCCTGCAGCGGGTGGCGCACCGGCTGTGGCATCTGCTGCACGGTCTGTGTCATCCACGGAGCTTTTCGAAGGCTTCCGCTCGCCGGTCGGCTTGACCGCCGGGGCGCGTCTCGGTTAGATACGCCGGTCGGTCGTCCTCGATACCAGCTCCAGGGCGAGGGGTTTCCCGTCACCGGCCAGGCGAAGGAGAGTCGATGAGCGATTCGGGCAACAACAGGAAGTATCACTACGAGCCTTACGTCCCCGAACAGAGCGATCTTCCGGAACTCACCCTGCGGGCCCTTGGGGTTGGCGTCTTCCTGGCGGCGATTCTGGGTGCGGCCAATGCCTACGTGGGCATGAAAGCCGGCCTGACGGTGGCGGCCACCTTCCCGGCGGCGGTCATCGCCCTGGCCGTGGTTCGCGCGTGGCGGGGATCGATCCTCGAGGAGAACATCATTCGAACCACCGCTTCGGTGGGCGAGGCCCTGGTGGCCGGAGCGATCTTCACTGTGCCGGCTTTTGTCCTGGTCGGCTACTGGGAAGACCTGCTGGCCCCCGGCAACTATCTCGAGGGCAGCCTGCTGCTGCTGATCGGCGGCGTGCTCGGGGTGCTCTTCGTGATCGTTCTGCGCCGTGCCCTGGTCACCGAGTCCGACCTGCCCTTTCCCGAGTCGGTGGCCGCCGCAGCGATCCACAAGGTGGGCCAGAAGGGGGCCACCGGGGCGAGTCTGGTCTTCGGGGCGATGGGCGTGTCGATGGTCATCGAGTTCTTCAAGCACAGCGCCGGCGTGATCCTGATTCGCGAGCGCATCGAGGGTGTGATCACCTTCACCCGCAGCATGATTCCCCTCGGTGACGAGCAGAAACCCTTTTTCGGCGCCCTGGCGTGGAGGACACCGAACGCCTCGCCGATGCTGATGGGCGTGGGCTACATCATCGGCCCGCGTCTGGCGGCGATCAACTTCTCGGGCGGCGTGCTGGCCTGGGGCTTTCTCGTTCCGCTGATCCTGATGATCAACGGGCCGGAGGGGGCGATCACGGCCCTGGCCGCCAAGGAGGGCTGGGGTGCGGCGGCTGGAGAGGCCTGGTCCAATATCGTGCGCCCCGTTGCGGTGGGGGCCATGCTGGTCGGCGCGGTCTACACCCTCTACGGCATGCGCTCTCAGCTCCTGGCCGGGATCACCAAGGCGGCAGGTGATCTCAAGGCGATGAAAGCCGGCACCGGCAGACCCTCGCGCTATGAGCATGATCTGCCGGTGACCGCGATCGGCGTGACCATCGCCCTGATGGTGATTCCCACCTTCCTGATCTACTGGCATTTCACCGGAGACCTGGTCGCCGCGGCGGTGCTGGCGGTGGTGATGATTGCAGCCGGCTTCCTCTTCTGCGCGGTGGCGGGCTACCTGGTGGGCCTGATCGGCTCGTCGTCCAATCCGATCTCGGGTCTGACCCTCTCCACGCTGATCCTCGCAGCGGGCCTGATGGTGATCCTGGCCGAGACCGGGCCGGGCAGTATCGCGGCGGTGCTGGGCGTGGCGACGGTGGTCTGCTGCGCGTGCGGCATCGGTGGCGACATGATGCAGGACCTCAAGGTGGGGCACATCCTCGGCGGCACCCCTTCGAAGATGCAGCTCGGAGAGATCATCTCCGTGGTCGTGGTCTCTTTCCTGCTGATCGCTCCCATCGGCTACCTGCACGCGGCCGATCTGCGTCTCCACCCCGGTGTGGGGGGCATCGGCGGGGAGGACCTGCCCGCCCCCCAGGCTGGCCTGATGGCGATGCTGTCGAAGGGCATCATCGGCGGTGAGATGGCCTGGCCGTTGGTCTTTGTCGGTGCGGTCTTCGCCATGGGGATGATCCTGATCAAGGCGCCGAGTCCGATGCTGATCGCGGTGGGCATGTACCTGCCTTTGCAGAGCACCTTCGCGATCTTCATCGGTGGTCTGTTCCGTTGGCTGGTGGACTGGCTGCTCGAGCGCCGGGGAGCGACTGCGGAGCAGATCGAGGAGGCCGGCGGAAGGGGCGTGCTGGTCGCTTCGGGGCTGATCGCCGGCGAGGCCCTGACCGGGGTCGGCCTGGCGGTGTGGGTCATTGCCAGCTATGCCGACGGCCCTATCTGGGCCCCGTTCGAAGGGGGCAGCCAGGTGATCCCGACGGTGCTGATGGTGGGCGTGTTCGCTGCCGTCGCGGGGATGCTGATTCTTCCCTCGCTGCGTCACTTCACGGACAGCCGGAAGTAGTCACCGGGATGCATGGCGGCGGGCGGCAGGCAGAGCAAGGAGCGCAGCAGGACTGGGGTCCGCTGCGGCCCCGCCGACTGTTGCCCCACACTCCACGGGAGCCCGGCGAGGTCTGTGATCGCGTCTCGGTACTCGTCCCGCGCTTCAGGCACCCCCGCCTGCGCCGCTGGTGCGAACGGCTGCGTCTGCCACCCTATCGTGTCCATCTCGACGATGTCGGTTCGTTCGTCTGGTTGCACTGCGACGGGAGCGTGCCGATGGAGGAGATCGGCCGGCGTCTGAGCGAGGCTTTCGGCGAGCGGGTGCAGCCGGTCGAGCAGCGCCTGGCCACCTTTTTTCAGCAACTCCAGCGCGCGGGAATGGTCAGCCTCGAGGAGGATTCGTGAGCCAACTCGCCGGCGGTGCCGGATGCACCTACTACTCGGTGGACGTGGAAGCGTCAGGCCCGGTGCCCGGACTCTACAACCTGCTCAGCGTGGGGGC
>JALTMS010000537.1 GCA_027001345.1 Acidobacteriota bacterium
TGCTCGCCCTCCATCTTCGCCGCCACGCCGGCCACCTTCCCCACAAGCTCCTGCAGCTCGCGGGCGAGCTTTGCCCTTTCCCGGTGGTCGATCCGGCCGTCGGCCAGCGCGTCGCTGAGGCTCGCGCCCTCGCGCCCGAGTTCGCCGAGAAGCGCCCACGCCGCCGCCTCTTCGTCCTCCTCCTCCACGGGACGGGCGACATAGCCCACCGCCAGCAGCAGGCGGTTGAGCGACCCCGGCCCGAGCAGCGCCGCGATGCGGAGGCCGAGGTCGAGGCCGGCGCGCTGCTCGCCGTCACGGATGCCGCGCACCTTGCGGGGCGCGATCTCCAGCGCCTCGGCCACCTGGTCGACCGAGAAGCGGCGGCCCAATCCGACGTTGAGCTTCATCTCCCGGGCCAGCACCCGGTCGAGAACTGGGTCCTGCGGCAGCGATCTTGCCCGGGACCCGCAGGCGGGGCCGGTGTACTCAGGAGGCATCGGCCAATGCCTCCGAGGCGATCATGGCGAGGCGATGGACCGTAACGTCGCTGATACCCCTTCTTGCAGCCGCAGCTTCGATCGCGGCCCAAAACTCGGGAGGAATGCGATCACGGCGTTTCCATGCCCGCACCCGAAGTGCGCCCGTCCTCGGATCCAAGCCGAGATCGCGCGCGAGATCAGCGCAGTTCGGCCAGAGGGAGATGACGTCCTTGTATCGCATGGCGGCCAAAACGATACGATGAGTATCGCCTCCAGTCAATACACATCGTGTCGGACAGCGCGACGCTCGGGCGTTACAATCTGTAGCGCTATGGGTAAGCACCTTAGTACGCCGGCGCAGAGACTAGACTGGGCGATTCGGCGGGCCGGATTTCGGTCGGTAGCGGAGTTCGCTCGCAGTATCAGTGCCCATGATGTCACTGTGCGGTCGCACGCGAACGGCAACCGGCAGTTCGACATGCGATGGGCACGCAGATATGGCGCCGCGCTTGGCGTAAATCCGTTGTGGCTGCTCTACGGCTTCGGGGCGCCCGATGCGGAAGAGACGACTACCACATCACCAGAAACCGTCCCCCTCGTCGGCCATGTGGGCGCCGGCGCCGAAATCTTCCCGCCCGACGAGGACCAGGAGCTCGACCGCGTGCCGGCGCCCTGGCGCGAGGCCCGGGAGCTCGCCGCAGTGATCGTCCGGGGCGGCTCCATGGAGCCCGAGTTCTGGGACGGCGACCTGATCTTTTACGAGCCGCCGAACGGGATGTCCGATCCCGAGGAGCTTGTCGGCCGCACGGTGGTCTGCCGGACCGAGGACGGCCGCACGTTCGTCAAGCGCCTGCTGCGGGGCTCGAAGCCCGGCCTGTGGACGCTCGAATCCCACGCCGCCCCGCCGATGAAGGACGTCCGCCTCGTCTGGGTGGCGCCGATCCGGTACATCAAGAGGGCGGGGCCGTGATGAGGACGGCCATAAGGGAGGGATCGTGCCGAATGGAAAACATACGCAGCCTTTCTTCGGTCTGATCAGGCTGCAGAAGTGCATGCCCGTACCGCTCGGGCCGCCCGAAGCGGCCAATAACCGCAAATTCCAGACCGTGAGGCGTGATCTTCAGAATCCGAGCGGAGCTATTCTGTCCGGTCTCTGGATCAGAGTGGAGGTCCTCGAACCGAGGCCAACAGGGAGATGCAACGACAAATACGGATTATTCACGTTGGGGAACGGCGGGCAGCCGACCCGCATCCTGCAGGTTGAAGTCTACGAGTGTGATCAAGTCAGTCATAGAGACGACCCACCGATCCTCGGACCGCACGTTCACTACTACGACGCCAATGGCAACGAATGCGTGCGGCCACTGCGCTACGGCAACCCGGGCTGGAGGAGAGAGCGATGGTTCCGGCTTTTCCTTTGCCTCATAAACACTAAGCCGATACCTTCGCTGGGACAATTGAACCTGCTGGGTGGCATGCTGCCATGGCCGTGAGCAACTGCGACGAGCTCATTCGGATGCTCGGCTACGAGTGCCGCAGGCTTGAGGGCTTAATTGAGCTCACGACGCCGGTGACGCTGCCCGGCGGCGCGCCCGTGCGCGCATACTTCAGCCGGCAACCATCCGGGCTCATCGAGGTCGACGACGGCGGGGAACTGCTACTCGAAGCGGCCGGGCTCGGCATGCTGGAGCTGAGGCGGTTCGAGCATACCTTCGCGCATCGCGTCGAAGCTGCGGGCGCCACCTTCGAGCAAGGGAGGGTGGTCGTTCGGTCTCCCCCAAGGCGCCTGTGGGAAGCCTACACGGCTTTCCTGCGCGCTGCGATGGCCGTCGCCGACTACATCAACGAGCGCAGGATCCTGGCAAGAAGCGAGGACGAGCTGGTCGCCGAGATCGAGGCGGCCGTACGCACGCGCGTGCCCGATGCGCGGATCGACCGTGACGTAGAGGTAAAGGGTGCGAGTGGCCTCACTCACCGCTTCCGCCTCAAGGTCAATAGGACACTCGTTGAGCCGCTGCGTCCGAGTGGGCGATCCACGGGACCAGCGCTGCGCCGGATCCTCGATGTCGTCAAGGCCGACCAGCGAGCCGTCGTGGTCATGGATGATCGGTCGAGCCGCGAGGATGCCGATCGGGAAGCGACGATCGTCTCGGGTGTCACGAAGGTCTACTTCCTGTCGAGGCTCGAGGAGGGCGCGGGAGTGGACGAGCTGGCGGCCTAGGCGCATCCTCTACACTTGGCCAACTGCGCTTCGGCGTCTGCCGCCACATCGAGCGCATACGGACGGATCTTCCGTGACCATTCGTCGGCGCGTTCCTTGAGGCAGCGCCGGACTTCAGCGCGAAGCACATCGAGCGGCAGCACTTCGGCAAGGCGGCGATGGAGCTTGTCCGCCGAGGCGGAACGCCATCCCTTCGCGTCGCCATGGCGTTCGAGCACAGCGATGGCCTCGCGCCGCCAGACGAGCCGTGCGATCATCACCGGGTCGGGCGAGGGGTTGATGCCGGGCCGCCGCTCACTTGCGAGATCCACA
>JALTMS010000538.1:0-1642 GCA_027001345.1 Acidobacteriota bacterium
CTCGAGGCACAGCAAATCGACGAAGAGGGGGAGGTTCAACGGCCCCTAGAGGCCTTTGCGCTGTCCCTACAGCGCCTGCTGCGTGAGGGCGCGGTCAGCGGCACGGTTCTCGATCGTCTTGCCGACACGGCCGAGGCGCGTCGCGCCGCCGTGGCAGGCCTGTTCGGCAGCGCCTACCTGGCGGACGGGCGCTCGGCCCCCTGGAGGATCCAGGGCGCCGGACTCTCGAGGGAGGGCTAGCAGTGGGCGTCTTCGACCAGTACTCGATCGGTACCAGCGCCATGCGGGCGTTCCGCCTGGGGATGAATGTTGCCGGCTACAACGTGGCCAACGCCAACACGCCCGGTTTCTCGCGCCGCCGCGTCGAACTCGGAACGATGGCGACGATCGCCGTTCCCGGGGGCTACTCGGGGATGGGCGTGGATGTCGAGTCCCTGCGCCGGATCCGTGACCCCTTCCTGGACTTCGCCGTCCGTCGAGAGAGCACTCGCTTCGGATTCGACAGCAGCCGGGCGGAGATCCTCGGGGCGCTCGAGCCGGCTCTGGGAGAAGTCGACAGCGCCGCTCTGCGGGCATCGATCTCGTCGTTCTTCGATTCCCTCGAGAACCTGGCGATTCAGCCCGGCGATTCAGCGATCCGGCAGGACGTGGTCTCCGCGGCATCCCAGATGGCGGCGACGATCCGCCAGGTCGACGGATTCATCAACCAGTCGCGCCGTTCTGCCGACGAGAAGGCCACGGCCCAGGTCGAGCGCATCAACGAGATTCTCGACCGCCTGGGGAGCGCCAACCTGGAGGTCACCGGTCTCGAGGCGGGCGGGCAGGAGGCCTCGGACGTTCGCGACCAGCGTGATCGTCTGCTCGACGAACTGTCTCAAATGATTCCGGTGCGCAGCGTAGAGCAGGACAACGGCCAGATCAGCGTCTATCTCGAGGGCAGTGGGGATACGCTGCTGGCCGGTACTTCGGCGCGTTCTCTCCAGATCAGCCGGGATGCCGACGGGCTGGCTCGTATCCTGGCCGACCGTTCGGGTGAATTGGTGGATCTGACCGACTCTCTGCGCGGGGGGTCCCTCGGCGGCTACCTGGCCTCGCGAGACGAAGATCTGACGAGCTATCGCCAGCAGCTCGACACGCTCGCCGCGAGCCTGATCGAGGAAGTCAATGCCGTCCACCGTACGGCCTACGATCAGGCCGGCGTGACCGGCCGCAATCTCTTCGAGCCGGATCCGCCGGGATCGAACGCCGCGGCGGCGATTCGCGTCAACGCCGAGATCCTCGACGATCCGAGCAAGTTGGCCACCGCGAATGCTCCTGGCGAACCGGGCAACAACGAAGCCGTGCTGACCATGCTCGATCTTCGGACAGCCGGAATCTCCGGACTCGGCGGCTTGACCTTCACAGGGGCTGCAGCGGACGTGATCGCCAATGTGGGACGTGATCTGGCCACGGCGGACGCTGCCACCGAGGCCAGCGAGGTGATCGTCGATTCGCTCGAACTCAAGCGGCAAAGCGTCTCGGCCGTCAGCCTCGACGAGGAGGCCGCCGATCTCGCCCGCTGGCAGCAGTCGTTCGAGGCCGCCGCCCGATTCCTGCAGACCGTCAATCGGATCACCGAGACGGCGCTCAATCTGATACCCGG
>JALTMS010000538.1:1652-11339 GCA_027001345.1 Acidobacteriota bacterium
ATGACTCTACGTGTCAGCGACAGTCAGGCTCAGCGAAGTTTCCTGCGGAACTTGCGCATGGTACGAGCCGAGATGTTCGATGCCCTCGATCGGATGAACTCCGGCAAGCGTGTTCGTTACGCTTCCGACGATCCCTATTCGTCCTCGGAGTTGATGCGCTTGCAGGAAGAATCTCAACTGCTCGAAGCGCGCCGCCGGGGGATCTCCCAGAGCCGCGCCTGGCTGGAGTTGAGCGAGCAGGCCGTCAATCAAATGGGCGACATGCTCAACCGCGGTCTGACCTATGCCATTCAGGCTTCTTCGGAGACCAACCAGCAATCAGGTCTCGACGCGATCGCCGAGCAGGTTTCGGGTCTGATCAACCAGGTACGCAACCTGGCGACCTACCGGGTCTCCGGGAACTACATCTTCTCCGGTACGATGACCAACGTTCCGCCCTACGACGATACGGGTGCCTACCAGGGCAACAATTCCCCGATTCGCATTCCCCTCGACGGTCAGACCCTGGAAATCAACTTCACCGCCGACGAGCTGTTCGGTGTCTCGGGCGTCTCCGGCCCACTGGAGCTGCTCGAGCGCTTCGAGTCCGCGCTCCAGGCCGGCGATACCGATGCGATCCAGGGAATGGTCGAGGAGTTCCGCGACGCGGGGAAGAAAAACACCACGATTCTCGCCCGGGTTGGCACTCGCAGGCGATTGCTCGAAGATGCCGATGTTCGGATCCAGGACAAGCAGGTCGAGATCTCCAAGCGTGCCGCAGATCTCGGTTCCGCCGACATGGCCCAGGCGATCTCTGATGCCGCGCGCCTCCAGACCGGCTACCAGGCGACCTTGGCTGCCGGGGCGCGCATCTTCGGCCCTTCCTTTTTCGATTACCTGAGCTGATGGTGTCCTGATGACGACTGTCTCGACCACGTCGGATCCCTCCCGCGCACCGGCGGCCGCCAGTGGGCAGGAGGGACCCCCGGCGACGATTCGTTTCGCGGAGGCCTTGCCTGGTCTCGACGGAGCACAGCTCTGGCAACTCGTCGAGCATGAAGAGGCCCGACCGTTCCTCTGGCTGCGCTCGGAGGATCGGCCGCCGCTGAGTTTGCTGCTGATCGACCCGCGCATCGTTCTGCCGAACTACGCACCGGCGATTTCGCGAGCTGATCTGGCCCGGATCGGCTTCGACGGCGCCACACGACCGCTGATTCTGTCGATTGTCACGCTCTCCGAGGGTAACGAGGCGTTTGCCAACCTGCGGGCGCCGATCCTGATCAATCCCGACCAGATGCTGGGTGCGCAAGTGATTCTCGACGACGCCCGGTGGTCCGTCCGTGAGCCGATCCTTCCTCGACAGGAGGAGGCCGCAGGGACAAGGAGGTCCCAGCCATGCTCGTTCTCAGCCGAAAAGTCGGCCAGTCGCTGATCATTGGAGAGGAGGTCCTGGTGAAGGTTGTTGATGTCCGGGGGCAGCAGGTCCGGATCGGCATCGAGGCTCCCGAAGGAGTCTCGATCATTCGCGAGGAAATCCATCGCCAGGTGGCGGCTGCGAACATCGAGTCCGCTCGAGGGAAGAGTGCTCCAGAAGCGGTCGCCGGACTGGCATCGATGCTCCGGCGACAGGAAGAAGGTGAGCCCGGAGCGGCTCCGCAAACCAGTGAGGATCTGTGATGCCCATGACAACCCTGACTCCCGACCAGGTAGCCTCGAGAATCGGGGAGTTGCCGCCGATGCCGGCTGCGGCCTCGAAGGTACTCAAGCTGCTCAACGAGCAGGAGACGACCGGCGAGGATTTGCGGAAAGTGATCGAGACCGACCCTGGTCTGACTACGTCGGTGCTGCGACTGGTCAATTCCGCGCTGTTCAATCTGCCTCAGCGAATCACGACTCTGTCCCATGCGATCATGCTGCTCGGCTTTCTCAGGCTGCGTTCGCTGACTCTGGCCAGTGTCGTGGCCGGGCTCAAGGGCCTGATTCCTCCCGCAGCGGCCCAGGCGCGCGATGTGGTTTGGGAGCACTCGGTCAATGTTGCCGTGGCGGCGCGCGCATTGTCGACCAGGGCCAACCTGGCGTGGAGCGAGGAGGCCTTCGTCGCGGGACTGCTGCACGACACTGGTCGGATGGTGCTGCTGGTCTGCGAGCCGGACGCCTACGTGGCGATGATTCAGGCCGGTGAGGGGACCCTTCCCGATCCACCTCAGGAGCAGGAGCGGATCGGCCTGGATCATCAGCAGGTCGGGCGCCTGTTGCTCGGAAGCTGGAATCTTGCGCCGCAACTGGTATCGGCTGTCGGAAGCCATCACGGCAACGATTTCCAGGGTGACGACCACGGGGCGCTGGTAGCGCTGGTCGGTCTGGCCGACAGACTGATGAGCATGCGTCCGAGGTTGGAGGAAGCGACGCAGCCGGCGAAGCACCTGGGTTTCGATATCGATCGACTCGAGGAGCTGCAGCAGGAGATTCGGGAAACAGTGCACGACGAGCGTGGCGAACTGCTGGCCTTGTGACGGGGGATCGGGGGGCAAAGGAAGAGGGGCGCCGGATGGCGCCCCTCTTCGTTGCGATCAAGCGGCGCTACTGGATGATGAGTTCGACGAAGAGTACTTCCTTGACCGATCCGGGCGGAAAAATCTGTGAGTATTCCCGGGTCAGCTCGCGCCGCAGGGATTCCTTACCAACAGGACTGTTGACATCCTTGAACTGCTTGGAGGAGAGAATCGAGAGGGTCTTGTCTCGCAGCCGAGCGCGGAACAGGTCGTCGGTGCGGATGCGCTCGCCGAGTGACGGGTCGTTGACCACCACGCGCAGCGTGGCCTTCATGAACCGGTCGCCCTTCGGGTCGGCAAGGTTGACCACGAAGGTGTCGAGCGTGACGAGATAGTACTGCTCCTTGCCGGCCGCCGCTTCAGTGGTCTTCTCGGCCTCTTGCGCCGGTGTTTCGCCGCCCCCCATCATGAACATCATCGCTGCCCCTCCGCCGCCGAGAACGACCAAGGCAGCGACGGCGATGATGATGATCAGGCCCATCTTGCTTTTCTTCTCGCCCTGCTCTTCGGGGCTCTTCTTTTCTTCTGCCATGGCAAGTACTCCCTCGGGCCGAGGCTATGTCGGCGGCTGAATCAACACTTCGACGCGGCGGTTCTTGCGTCGTCCCTCTTCGGTATAGTTCTCGGTCACGGGGCGCGTGTCACCGAAGGCGACGGCTTCGAGATACGAGCCGGGTACCCCCCGCGATTCGAGATATCGGACCACCGCTGAGGCTCGCGCTCCGCTCAGCTCCCAGTTGCTAGGGTAAAGGCTGGAGTGGATCGGTGCGCTGTCGGTGTGCCCTTCGATGCGGGCCGAGGCGTTGGCGTCGATGATCGTCTCGGCCACGTAGTCGAGAAAGAGCTTGGACTGATCCGTCAGGTCAGCGCTGGCCGGCTTGAAGACCAGCTCGCCGTCGAGGCGCAGTCGGACGCCGTCGGATTCCATCTCGGCGTTGGCCATTTGCTCGAGTTTGAGGCTCTTGAGCAAATCGACCATCTGCTCGTAGATCACGGTGTTGCTGGTCGATGGAGGGTTGAACTCGACCGTGACGACGGTGTCGCCGGAGGGGATCTCGGTATAGTGCCGGTCGAGCTGAACGCCAAAGGCTTCACGGATGTAGCCGGCGATGATCTTGAAGCGCTCGGTTTCCATCGTCGAGAAACTCAGCAGGAGCACGAAGAAGCAGAGCAGAAGGGTCATCATGTCACCGAAGGTGACGACCCATTCAGGGGCTCCCTCTTTGCATTCTTCTTGCTGCTGCGGGCAAGACATCAGTAGGCTCCGGTTCAGGCGGCTTTCTTCTGATCAGCGTCCTTGCGCATCTTGGGGTCGAGATAGGCGGCGAGCTTCTGTTCGACCGAGGCGGGGTGGTCGCCCTCGACGATGGAGAGCACGCCCTGGACCACGACCAGGCGCGTGTTGACCTCCTCGCGACTGCGGTTCTTGAGCTTCTCGGCCAGGGGCTGGCAGAAGAGGTTGGCGATCAGGGCACCATAGAGCGTGGTCAGGATCGCGACGGCCATCGACGGTCCGATGGTGCTGGGGTCTTCCATCGAGGCGAGCATTTGCACCAGGCCGATCAGCGTACCGACCATGCCGAAGGCAGGGGCGGAAGAGGCCATGCCGTCGAGGATGTCGGCGCCGATCTTGTGCCGTTGCTGGAGGAACGAGACTTCGGTCTCCAGCACCGTGCGGATCGCGGCGGGCTCCATGCCGTCGACGGCGAGGCGGACGGCTTTGGCCAGGAAAGGGTCTTCGATCTCGACTTTCTCGAGCGAGAGCAGGCTTTCGCGGCGGGCCTTGCGAGAGAGTTCGACGATCGTTTCGATCAGCGAGTCGATCGGCGTGACCTTGCCGAAGAAGGCGTTCTTCACCACAGCGATCGTGCCGAAGACCCGGTTGAGGGAGTTCTTGATGAAGGTCACCCCGAGCGTACCGCCGACGACGATCAGGGCGGACTTGCTATCAAGAAAGATCTGCGGGTCGTCGCCGATCACGATGGCGACCACGACCAGTGCGGTACCGATCACCAGGCCGATGACTGTCGAGATGTCCACGCAAGCCTCTCCCGGGCGCAAGGGCCCCGCTACATCTTTCTATCGGCCGGGAAAGGGAAAACTTCAGCGCAGGTGGTCGGGATTCGCGGGTTCAGCGCCGGAAGCGTCCGGATTGTTTCCGACGGAGTCGCGGTTTTTGGGTTTTCTGCGGGGTGAGCTTCAGGTGGGCGATTGCCGGCCGATAAGCCGTAACGAGAGGCCAAAATGGACTTCGTTGTAGGGCGCATCCCCCGGACCAATTCTTCGACCGAGAAGAACGTGACCCAGAGCCTCGGCATCGAGGCGCGGGTGCTCCACGTTCGTGAGCCCCGCCGGCGCAGCCAGGAGGCGGTCGAGGGCGATGAGCGGCGCAAGAGTCAGAGCACCGACCCGCCGGGGGCGCGTGTGCTGGTCGTGCTGGTCCCGGAAGCGTACAAGCTGCCCGAGGGCCTCGACAGCGGCGAGTACCGGGTCTTTCTTCGCTTCGTCCGCAAGTAGACCGGAGTTCCCGAGAAAGGTCCCCGCGGCTCGCGGTGTGGCCTCGATTCCCGGTAGCACTTCGATATTCTGTGTTGATCAGGCATAATCCAGGCCAGCAGGTCGCGCGCCATCTCCGGGCCGCGGCTTTCGCGCGGTTTTTGCTTCGCGTGGGGGCGATCGGTTTCGACGGGGTGTGGAAAGCGCGGGTGGCACGCCGAGGTCTCCTGGCCCTCGTTAATCCCCGGGAAACGAAAATAGTCGCCAACAACGACTACGCTCTGGCTGCCTAAGAAGGCTGCCCGTCCCCTCCTCCCAGCTCGCGGGGAGGAATCGGGGCGTCAATTTACGCGAGCTGGCCAGAAGGTTGCCGGCCCAGCGGCCTTCGGTGAGAACAACGGGCTGGCGGTAGCGCAGCCTGCCCTTCGGCGGCGCCCACCGCGAGAACGCAAATGAAGCGGCTAAGCGTGTAGAAGCCCGACGTAGACCCTCCTCGGACGCGGGTTCGATTCCCGCCGCCTCCACCAGGCTTCGCCCCCCATACGGGGGGCTACGCCCTGGCAAGCCACCTCTTCCGATGCGACAAAGCGGGGGCGGAGACTGGTGCCCCGGCGTAGCCCGCAGGGCGAAGACGGGCAGACTAACTCGAGGTTTTCCCATCCCGGGATGTCCACTACGGCCGAGTCCTCTCCCGCCCAAGAACCCCCTCCACAATCCCCGCATGCCCTCCTTCACCTACGTCTACATCCTGACCAACCACTCTGGCAAACATCACTACACCGGCGTCACCAACAACCTCGAACGCCGCCTACGCGAACACAACTCCCGCGGTACCTCCTACACCGTCAAGCACGGCCCCTGGACCCTCCAAACAGCGATAGCCTTCCGCTCTCGCAAGAAAGCGCTAGCCTTCGAGCGCTACCTCAAAAGCCACTCCGGCCGGGCGTTCGCCGCAAAGCACTTCTGATCCCCAACTCCCCCCGGCCGGCAGCCGAATCACGCTCTCTTTTCACTCCATCACTCTCCGACTTCCGCTGCTACCGACCAGATCCGCTTGAGGGGCAACTCAGTCTTCAGGTTGTCATCGAGCTGGTCGTAATGGCTGAACAGCGCCTCGAGCAACTCCTTCTGAGACCAAAGCCGCACCCGGAAGAAGCTGGAGGCGAGTTCCTTCTGGACGTTGGTCCTGAAACCGCTCCACGAGACGAAGAGCCCCTCCTGAGCGCCGAACTTGCTGACCGCGCCGAGAAGCTTGTCGACTGTCGGCCGGTCGATGGGAACGAACGCGTAGGGTGTTTCATTCGTGAGAACCTTCCGGGGAGCCGGGTGAGCGCGAATGTCGAGGGATAGTGGTTGGTTCACGGTCCGAGAATCGACTCGGCGAGCCGGCTTGGTATCTGCTCGCCGGTTTCCGAACGCTCATCAGGTGGCGCACGAACCGGTATGGTCCCGTCACGACGAAGTGATCGAGCACCGGCGCGACGCGCCCGCCGACGGCACGGCCGAGATGCCACGTCGACCACAGGAAGAGCGCCATCCCGCCGTAGAGCAGGCAGAAGCCCGTGACCCGCGCCGCCACGCGGGGCACCGGAAGCTGGTTGCGAAACAGCAGCGCCACCACCAGCGCCACGATGCCCGCCGTCGCCGTCAGGACGACGGCCGTCCACTCCTGCGCGCGGGAGACCATCGCGCCCGTCCCGCCACCGGCTAACGCGTGAGCGTCGCCGAGGCGGCCCGAGCCGCAACCAACGCCGCGTTCCCGGTCGGATCGACGCCCCGGCTCCCTGGTGCCCTCGGGGCCGCAGGAAGCAGCGTGCCGACGGGGGCCGAAAGCGCCTGCCTTCCCATCATGGCTCCTCCCCTGGCGAGCTGATCATCGAGCCATTCTATCAAGGACGCTTCCCGTGCTTCCGTCCGCTGCCGTGCGAGCGCGGCTCGCTCCGACGCACCTTGCGGTGCGTGGTCCTGCGTGCCGGCTCATTTGCCGCTGTCGGGACGGGACGGGGCGCCATCCCCTTCCGGGAGCACGGCGTACTCCGCAAAGGTCTTCCAGTCGCCGTCCCCCGGCCGGTACTCGATCAGGAAGCTCCACTCCCCGCGACGTCGATCGAACTCGATCGTGTCCCGGAACGGCCGCTCCGGATAGTCGAAGAGGAGCTCGAGCCGGTCCTCCGTCGCCGAACCGAATCCGAGCACCGCCGAGGACCCGCTCCACCTCGAGCGAGTACTCGACCTTCTCGTCGAGCAGGTACCGGTATCATCGAGTGTCGTGCCGTCGGGGAGGATGCGCCAGAAGGTCCACTGGTAGTGGTAGTAACCATCCACGAGTTTCCGGAACACGACCATGTTGCCAAACATCTCGCCGCTCCAGGCGGTGTAGGTGTTGACGGGGTTCCATGTCTGATCCCACTGGCTCTGGAGTCCAACCGTTCTGGGAGGGAAAAGATGGCCATCGAGATCGAGGAGCGCCCCACTCGAACTTGACTACCTGTCTTGATGGTCCAGAGATGTATCTTGTTACTATGCTCTCGCGACATTATGTTTGTGTCGCATAATAGAGACCTCAAAAGAAAGGCGACCCCATGCAACTCCCCTTCCTGGATCGAGAGGCCGAGTCTTCACGATTGCGACAAGCATTCGAACATCCATCGAATACGCTCACTTGCTTGTTCGGGCGCCGCCGCTGCGGCAAGTCGCGCCTGCTCCATGAGGTTCTCAAAGACAGACAAGCGGTGTACCACGTCGCGGATGACCGGGACGCAGCACTTCAACGGCGAAGCCTCGCCCACTCGATGGAACCTTTGGTTCCAGGAATCGCCCGTGCAGAGTATCCGGACTGGGACGCGCTGATTGATCGATGGTGGAGCGCAGCGCCAGGTGGCGCCATCCTGGCACTCGACGAGTTCCCGGCGCTGGTCGCGAACTCACCAGAACTGCCATCACTCCTCCAGAAGCGAATCGACCAAAGCAAACCGGGTCGTCCGCACCTGGTGATCTGCGGATCTTCGCAGCGGATGATGCAAGGGCTCGTGCTTGACGCTTCCGCACCCCTCTACGGCCGGGCCAAAGAGATCCTGAAGATTCCGCCCCTACCTGCGGGCTGGATCGGCACCGCCTTTCAAGACCGGGAACCCGAGTCCCTTCTCAACCGCTTCGCGACCTGGGGGGGAATCCCCCGCTACTGGGAGCTGGCAAGGGATACGCCAGATCACTGGAGTGCTCTCAGGGCCCTGGTGCTCGATCCCCTGGGAGTTCTGCATGAGGAGCCTCAACGCCTCCTTCTCGACGACATGCGAGATCTGACACAAGCGGCATCGCTGCTCTCTTTGATCGGGCAGGGCTGCCACAGACTCTCGGAACTGGCGGGCCGGCTCGGAAAACCGGCAACCCACCTCTCGAGACCCATGCAGCGTCTGACAGAACTTGGGCTCGTACGCCGCGAACAGCCTTTCGGTGCCCCGCCACGGGGCGGCAAGCTGACCAAGTACGTCATCGCCGACCCCTTCCTCCGCTTCTGGTTTCGTTTCGTCGAACCGAACCGTTCCCGGCTCGAAGCCGGCCAGGCGGACCTTGTCCTTGAATCGATCCAGAAACAGTGGCCTCCCTTCCTCGGCCTCGTCTGGGAGGAACTCTCGAGGACAGCGGTTTCGCAACTCGAGATCTCCAGTGATCGCTGGGAGCCCGCTTCCCGCTGGTGGGGCCGCGGAATCAACGGAGAACCCATGGAGTTGGATGCAGTCGCCAACTCCCTCGATGGAAGGAGAATCCTCATCGGCGAAGCCAAACTCCAACTGCCCCCCGCCATGGTTGATCGGCAATTCGCCAAGCTGAAACAAAAGATCAAGAACTTCCCTCCGGCCACTACCCGGGAAATCGTTCCTGTCCTCTTCGTGGCCAAGGGCCGCAAACCCCGCCAGGCCGGCGCACAATTCGTGACGAGCCGTGAGGTGTTCTCTGCCCTTCGATAGTGAGCGTTCTCGGCGGAATCCGTGGGCACTGTGGGTTTTCACGACCTTGGGACCCCCGTTTTTCAGAAGCATTCCCCCCCCGGGTCCTGTGGCTCGCGTGAGCGTGTTCAGTTTGCCTCGAATCGATGCTGGGTGTCGAGTCCTCCTTTCAGGTTGGCACTGGAAAGAGCAACATCATCCACGCCGGAGGCGTGCTGAGATGCCAATCAGGCGCGCCGCTGGCCACCATGGCGTTCATTGGCCGCTCGGGTCGCGGTCGGGTCCGCCGCCGCTGTCAGCGGGCGCTTCGGCCTCGGATCGGGGGTCGCGGGTCGCGGACAGGTGTCGCGCGTAGACAGCCGGGTCCGGCATCGCGCCCACTTCGTCGATGATGGGCAGGAAGTAGTGCAGTGAACGGACCGGCGGCAGGGGCGGCTGGTCCTCGGGCCGTGCGTTGCGGCGGGTCGTGGCCAGTAGAAACGCGCTTTCGATCACCTCGAGACTGACGCCACGCTCCCAGAGTGTTGCAGCCAGCCGCCGGTCGGCCGGGCGGATCGCGCCGATGGTGCAGGGCGCCTGTCGATAGCTTTCGAGGACCTGACGGATGTACGTTTGGCGATCGGTTTCGGGCGATTTCAGGCTGTGGCAGCCGTCGGAGGCCGCGGCTTGAGGCGCTGGCGGTACGACTCGCCCTCGATCACCAAGTCGTACGA
>JALTMS010000539.1 GCA_027001345.1 Acidobacteriota bacterium
CGTTCATGTGCGAGCTGGTGCCGGAACCCGTCTGGAAGATATCGACCGGGAAATGCCGGTCGTGTCGCCCGGCGACCACCTCCTCGGCAGCCTCGACGATCGCCTCGGCCAGCTTCGGCTCGAGCCGCCCCAGCTCCCGGTTGACCTCGGCGGCGGCGACCTTGATCAGCGCCAGGGCCCTGATCATCTCGCGTCCGAGTCGCTGGCCCGAGATCGGGAAATTGGCTGACGCTCTGGCGGTCTGGGCCCCCCACAGGGCATCGGCCGGCACCGCCACCTCACCCATGGTGTCCTTCTCGAACCGTTCGTTCATCTTGCTGCCTCCTCGCGATGGACCCTCCGAAGCATACGCGGCCCGCTGGCCGACGGGTATGTCGCCGAGGGAGTGGACGGCGTCGGATCCAGCAACTTGTCGGCTGCTGGCCCTGTCTCGGGAAGCACTTCGCGATGGCCTGGGCCAGAGGTCGGCCCACAGGGAGCTGCGAGCCGTACGCGACGGTGTGGTGGGTTCCTTAAGGCCGCCGATCCCATCGAGACTCGGGATCGAACCCGCTCAGGAACGCTTTACTTTGGGGTCCTGCTTCCAGATCTGCAGCGAGAGTTCCGCGGCAATCTTGGGGTGGGTCGCCGCCAGTGCGTCGAGAATCAGCGCCGCCTGTCGCGACTTGAGCCCCAGCAGAAGGTCGACCACCACGTCACGGTCACGAGCATAGAGTTCGGCAAGGGCTGAAGCCGCATTCTCGGGATCCATCCCCTCGTAGGCCTTGAGCAGCCGCCCGAAGTTCGGTGCTCCCTCGCTCTCGAACGCTTCCCGCTCTCGCGCCAGCTCCTTCTTCTGCTTGTCGATCGCCTCGCGTTCGGCGAGCAATTCGGCGCGCACGATTTCGAGCTGCCGCTCGCGCTCGGCGAGTTCCTTGGCCTTCTGTTCGAGAACCGCCTTCTGCCGGGTCAGCTCATCGACCAGGTTACGGTAGACTTCCTCGGCCTGCTGCGGACCGGTATCTGTCGGGTCGACGCCCCCCTCTCCGCTCGTTTCCCCGCCTTGAACCGCCTTCTCACTGCCGTCCCCGAGAGCATCCTGGGCCAGAACACGGGGCACGAAGAGCCCGAAGGTCAAGGCATCGAGAATCAGGGCGCCGTTGGCCGCCACGGCCAGGCCCAAGACCACCAGCAGTACCTTCTTGATCATTGCCGTTCCTCCCCAGCACGGCGGTCGAGGGCCGCCTGCCAGGCTCTGCGTGTCAGCACGATGTCATCGACGGACGCCTGCCGACGGCGATCGAGGGTCCGTCGGTACTGCCGCTGCTTTTCCTCGCGCTGCGCTTCGAGCACCTTGACCTTGCGGGAACTCTCCTCGAGGCGGCGGCAGATCTGCTCTTCCTCGACGTGTAGATCGGCACAACGCTGCGCCAGCACCGGGCGCCGTTGCTGGAGTCCACGTCTGAGGTTCTCGAGCACTGCGAGCGTCGCTCCATCGACGCCCCGACGACTGGTCTCTACGATCTCCCGCGAGCAGGCCTCGATCTGCGCGCCGACCTCTTCGAGCCGGCGCTCAGCCGCCGCCTGCCGCAGCAGGAGATCCGCCAACTCGCGCCGCTGTTCGCGGCGTCGTACCCGCGCCAGGCGCAGCAGTACCTCCAGGCGGTAACGGAAACCGCTCACGACCGCTCCTCCCGGTCTCCGCCGACAATCCCCCTCATCGTCTCGAGGGTCTGCTCGAGGCTGCTGGGCTGGTGAAGTTCCTGTTGGAGCAGATCCGTAATCGCCTGCCGACAGGCCACGGCCTGATCGAGGACCGGATCGACTCCCTGGCGGTAGGCGCCGATCGCCACCAGGTCCTCGTGCTCACGGTAGACGGCCAGCAGCTGCCGAATCCTCAGGGCCAGGCGCTTGTGCTCGTCGTCCACGACCTCGGTCATCACGCGGGAAGTGGAAGCCAGAACGTCGATCGCAGGGTAATGTGCCCGCTCGGCTAGCGAACGCGAGAGAACGATGTGGCCATCGAGGATCGCCCGCGAGGCGTCCGCCACCGGATCTGCCAGGTCGTCCCCCTCCACGAAGACGGTGTAGATCCCTGTCAGAGCACCGCCCGAGGGATCTCGGCCGGCCCGTTCGAGCAGCCTCGGCAGGAAGGCGAAGACGCTCGGTGTATAGCCCTTGCTCGACGGCGGCTCGCCCGCCGCCAGGCCAATCTCGCGCAGTGCCATGGCCACTCGGGTCAACGAATCCATCAGCAGAGTCACGTTGCGCCCACGGCGACGGAAGTCTTCCGCCACCGTCGTCGCGGCCAGTGCGCAACGCACACGCCGCAGCGGCGACTCGTCCGAGGTCGCAACGAAGACCACCGCCCGGCTCCGTCCCTGCTCGCCCAGTTCAGCTTCGACGAACTCCCGCACCTCGCGATTGCGCTCGCCGACCAGTGAGATCACGACGACTTCGTCTTCGGCATGACGCGCAATACTCCCCAACAGGCGGCTCTTGCCCACACCGGCGCCGGCAAAGATGCCGATCCGCTGCCCCCGCCCGAGGGTCAGGAAACCATCGATGGCCCGTACGCCGGTGGCCATCGGCTCAGTGATTCGAGGCCGCTCGAGAGCCGGCAGAGGCGTGTCGTGGATCTCTGCCGTGCGCGTTGCTCCCAACTCGCCCTTGCCGTCGATCGGTCGGCCATCCCCGTCGAGCACCCGGCCGAGCAACTCGTCGCCCACTCCGACCCGGGGATGCCTTCCGGTGGCCACGATACGGTCCGCATGCCGCAGGCCCCGGACCGGATCGACCGGCATCGAGTAGATCCGCGAGCCCTCGAAGCCCACCACTTCCACCAGGCTCAACACTTCGCCGTCCGCACTCTCCAGACGGCATTCCTCCCCAACAGCCACCCTCGGCCCTCGGCTTTCGATCGCCAGTCCGATCGAACGGGTCACACGCCCAGCTCGGCGCGTCGGATCGATCTGCTCGACCGCTTTCCGATCAGCCCGAAGGCGAGCACGCAACTGGTCAACGAGAGGATTCAAGACTCCTCCAGTAGACTCTCGCGCAGTACCAGTAGCGCGGTCTCCAGTCGGGCATCGACTTCCTCTTCGGCAGTCTCGATCAGCACACCGCCTCGGGCGATTCCATCGTCGGCAACCACCTCGATGCCGGCCAGTTTCGCGAGCAGATCATCGCTACGCATCAATTCGATGTCCGCCGGGTGCAAGTGGACCTCGCACACGGTGCCTGCCCCAATTTTTTCCAGCGTTTCGCTGACCACGCGCTGAATCACAGCGTCGCCCTGATCGATACGGGCGCGAACCAGACGTGCCGCAGCGGTCAGAGCGAGATCGACCGTCTCTCGCCGGAGAGATTCGAGAACATTCCTCCGAAGAGTCGCGATCTCCTCGAGCGCCCGGGCGATCTGCTCGGCACCGGCCCGGCGTTCGGCCTGAAGCTTCTCGTGCGCCTCCGCGGTGCCGCGACGCAGCCCTTCTTGATAGCCCTCGCGCATCGCCTGCTCGATGGACTGGCGCCGATCCTCCTCGTCTTCGCAACCTGGCTTGACAGGGGGCCGATAAGGTCGGACCTCTCCCCGTTCGAGCACCTTACCCGGCAACGGCCTGCTCCTCGATGGAGATTGCACCTTCTTTTTCCAGTTTGAGCACCAGCTCGATGATCTGGCGCTGGGCGAGTTCGATCTCGGAAACCTTCGGCGCTCCCAAGAACTCCATCTCTTCCTTGAGCATCTGCGATGCCCGCTCGGACATGTTCCTGTAGAACTGAATCTGCAAGTCCGGCTCGGCCGCCTTGAGGGCCAGGGCCAGGGTGCTGCGATCGACCTGTTTGAGCACCTCCTGGGTATCCCGGTCGTTGAGCAGACCGATCATGTCGAAGGTGAAGAGCATGTCTCTGAGTTGCTTACCCAACTCCGGGTAGTCCTCCGACAGTTCATCGACGATTTCCTGGCCGACAGCGCGCCCGAGCCCTTGAAGTGTGTCAGAAGCGGCCTGAACGCCGTCAAGAGGCACCAGGGGTTCCTCACAGATCGCTTTGAGGCTCTCCTCGAGCACCCTGCCGATACGCTTGACGACTTCCGGTTGAACTTCCTGGATGGCAGCCATCCGCCGGGTCACTTCCAGTCGGCGCTCGGTCTCCATGGTCTTCATCACCCGCGCCGCCTTGCGCGGGGGAAGCAGGGCCATGATCAGAGCCACGGTCTGCGGCGGCTCTTCGGAGAGCAGCATCGCCAGACGACGAGACGGTGCTTCGAGCACGATGTCGGGCAGCTCCGGGGGCGGAGCGATCGGTCCGTCCTCGTCCGCATCCCGTACACGCCGCGGCTCGAGTTCGTGCAATAGCTTGTCGGCGACATCCGGTCGAGCCAGGGCGAGCATCTTCTTCGCCAGGTGCGGTCCGGCCAGCTCGAGGCCCCGCGATCCACGAATCAAGTCGTGGAACTCACCAAGCACCTGTTCGTGTCGAGACGGGTCGATCATCTTGATCTGGGCGATCTCCATCGTGATCGCCCTAACCTCTTCGTCCTGCAGGTGCTTGAGCACCTCGGCACCGGCTTGCTCGCCGAGTAGCGTCAGGACGATCGCCGCCTTCTGCGCTCCTGTCAGCTCCTCGGCCATCGACTACTCCTCCGTCTCGTGGAGCCAGACGCGCATCGTCTGAGCCATGCCTTCGGGTTCCTCGGTGGCCAGCGCGGACAGACGCTGGCGCAGGATCTCGAGCTGGGAGGGCGGACCGAGCTGGAACTGCTGCTCGAGACTCGCGCTGGCCCCACCAGACGAAGAGCTGGCGCCAGCACCTGGGGGTCGTGCCGCGGGCAAGGCCTGCCTGACGGTCTTCATCATCGGCCGATAAAAGAGCAGGAAGGCCAGCAGCAGCAACAACACCAGAGACGGGTACTTGATCAGCGGAAGCCAGCCGCGGGGGTCGAAGCCGGGATCCTCGATCACCGGCTCGGTGATCCGGAACGGGGACTGCTCGACGGTCACCACATCGCCGCGAGCCTCGTCGAAGCTGATCGCAGCCTTGACCAGTTGCTCGATCCGCGCCATCTCCTCCTCGCTGCGCGGAACGGGCTGCGCCTGCTCTTCGTTCTCGGCCTTGACCCAGGACTGATCGACGAGAACCGCCACCGAGATGCGCTTGACACGACCCGTCGGCTCCTCGACCTGCTTTTCGACCACGGAATATTCGTAGCTGTTGGTTTGCTGCGACTCGCTCTGGGAGGAGTTTCGCCCGGACGTGGAGGCGGCTGCCCCCGGAAGATTGGAAGCCGTTCCCGGGACGCCTCCGGCCCCGGCCGCCCCCCCGGCGCTGGACTTCTTCTTGGATTTCTGCTCCGAGACCAGCACGCCGCGATCGGGGTCGTACTGCCGTTCCTTCCACACCGAATGGGTCAGGTCGAGGTCCGCGGTGGTGCGAACGATGAAGCGATCCGGGCCCACCAGCGGCTCGAGGACCTTGGCCACCTTGCGGTTGATGTCGCCTTCGACTGCATTCTTCATCTCGACCTGCCGGAAGGCGGCCATCGAACCGCCCCCTTCCTCTCCGCCACCGTCCCACAACACGCGACCGGTGGTATCGACCACGTTGACGTGGGCGATGTCCAGCTCCGGCACGGCGCCGGCGACGATCCGCGCGATGGCCTGCACGTTCTCCGTCGCGATGCGCCCACCCCGGCCGACCGACAGCGTCACCGAGGCCTTGGCCACGTCGTCATCGTCGAGGAACACCCGTTCGCCGGGAAGCACCAGGTGGACGCGTGCCGTCCGCACCTCGTCGAGGGATTCGATCGTTCGGGCCAGCTCGTCTTCGAGCGCCCTTTGAAGGCGTACCTGATGCATCCGATTGGACTGCGCGAAGCTGTCGGCCTGGAACATCTCGACGAAGCCGAAGCGCCCACTCTGCGGCAGGTTCTTCGCCGCCAGGTCGATCCGGGCCTGATCGATCTTCTCGAACGGGACTTCGATCGTCGTCCCGCCGTCACTCAGCCGAAACGGAACTTTCGATGCCTGGAGTTCCTGGACGATCTCCTGGGCCTCCTTGCCGTCGAGGCCGGTGTAGAGCACGGTCCAGGCCGGCTGCTGAGCCCACCAGACGATGCCGCCGATCGCGGCAATGGTCAGTGCGGCCGAGAAGACCAGGGTGATCCTCTGGCGCAGGCTGAGAGAAGTCCAGGCCTGGTTGATCTGTTGCAGAATCTCGTTCATCGTCGCTCCGCCGATCCGGGGTCTTCACGGCCCCCGCCCGGATCAGACCTGCATCCGCATCACTTCCTTGTAGGCTTCGAGAAGCTTGTTGCGCACCTGCACGATGGTACGGAACTGCAGATCGGCTTTCTCCAGCTCGATCATCACGTTGTGCAGGTCACCGCCCTTGCCGACGACGAAATTCGTCGCATCCTGGTCCGCCGCATTCAGGCTCTGATCCACCTCGCGCAGAGCGTTTTCGAGGGCCTGGCCGAAACTCTTCCCCGAGCCGTCTTCACGCTGGCCGGTGACCGCCGGCTTGGCGGGCTGTTGCAGCCCTTCCGGCCGCAGTCCCAGGTCTCTGATCGATCCGTTCATCCGCTCACCCCCGATCAGCGCGAGATCCGCATCGCGGCCTCGTTCATCTTGCCGATGATCTTGACCACGTTGACGTTGGCCTCGTAGGAACGAACCGCCGAGAGCATGTCGACAATCTCCTCCACTGGATCCACGTTGGGGTACGCCACGTAGCCTTGTTCGTTGGCGTCGGGGTGACCCGGCTCGTAGCGCATCACCGGCGGCCGCGAGTCGGTGATCACTCCCTTGACCCGGACGGCACGCACCGAGTTGTCGAGCATCTCTCCGAAGCTCTTGCCCTCGAGGGTTTCGGCGGCGACCACGGGCAGTCGGCGCAGATAGGGTCCCCCTTCGGGAGTCCGCGTCGTACGCGCGTTGGCCAGGTTGGACGAGATCAGTTCCATCCGCGCCCGCTCCATCTCGAGAGCGCTACGGGCGACCTTGACAGCATCATGCAGAGACATCAGGCACCTCTACCTTCCATGATGGCGAAACGCAGTTGGCGCAGCCGATTGCGCAGGACGTTGGTGGCCACCTCGTAGCGGTGGCGGGTCGCCGCCATCTCGGCCATCTCACGGTCGATGTTGACGTTGTTCCCGTCGGGCCGGCTGGCGAGTCCCTCCAGTTCCATGGGTCGCAGGTCGAGTCCTTCGCGCCCACCACCCGGACGGGTGACCTGCTCGACGGCTTCTTGCAACGCCTGGTTGAAGTCCAGGTCCACGGTGCGATAGCCCGGCGTGTCCAGGTTGCCCACGTTGGAGGCCAGCAGTTGCTGGCGCCGGGTCATCACGTCGAGGGCCCGCTCCATCTGGTCGAAGAAGGGATCAAGGGTCTTCATGGCTCGCTCCACCTCTCTTCCCCGGCGCCGACACAGCGGCACAGCGGGATCCGTCGTTCCATGAAGCAAACCCCGTGCCGCCGCGAAGTCCGCGCCAGACGGGCTTTCCCGGTACTCGAGGCGCGGGATCCCGGCAGCCGGAGCGAGAAAGCGTCAGAGGCTTGACGAAGGGGCGGCAACATCTTCCTGCCTGAAGATCTTCAGCTTGTTGCGCAGGGTACGAACCGAGATGCCCAGCATCTCCGAGGCCCGGGTCCGGTTGCCTCCGGCCGCATCCAGGGTGGCCTCGATCAGCCGCCTCTCGGCCTCGGCGATGGTCATCCCCGGTGCAAGACGATCGTCACGACCTGCCGAGGCCCAGTCATCGAGCAGCAGGCTCTCCTCGCCGATCTCGCCGGAGCGGTCGAGGACCACCGCCCGCTCGATCACGTTGCGCAGCTCGCGCACGTTGCCCGGCCAGGGATGGCGCCGCAACCGGTCGAGGGCTTCGCGCGTGAAGCGGGGCGCCGGACGACCCGATCGCCGAGCCAGATCAGCCGCCAGGTGACGGGCGAGCAGCACCACGTCCCCAGGCCGCTCCCGTAGAGGTGGAACGTGCAGCGGAATCACGCAGAGGCGGAAGTAGAGGTCCCTGCGAAAGCGTCCCTCCTGCACCGCCTGCCGCAGGTCCTGGTGTGTCGAGGCAATCACCCGCAGATCCACCTCCCGCGCCTCCCCCGCCCCGAGAGGAACGATCACTCGCTCCTCGAGGGCTCGCAGCAGTTTGGCCTGCAAGCCGAGAGGAAAGTCGCCGATCTCGTCGAGCAGCAGGGTGCCGCCATCGGCCCGCTGAAAATGTCCCTCCCGGTCGCTGTCGGCACCAGTGAAGGCTCCCCGCCTGACCCCGAAGAGTTCCGCCTCGAGCAGGTCCGGCGGCAGCGCCGCACAGTTGACGGCGACGAAAGGGCCATCGGCCCGGGAGCTGCGCTGGTGCACGTAGCGGGCGAGCACCTCCTTTCCCGTCCCGCTTTCGCCGGTGATCATCACCGTGGTCCGGCTGCGGGCCGCCCGCCGAGCCTGTTCGACCACCTCGAGGAAGGCCGGCGCCTGGCCGATCAGTTCGCCGGCAGAACTCGACGCCCGCTTCAATCCGCTGGATTCGAAGCAGCGTTCGACGGACTCGAGCAGGGTTTGGGGAGCGAACGGCTTGAGCAGGTAGTCCCGGGCGCCACATCGAATTGCCTCGACGGCGTCAGCCACCGTCCCATAGGCGGTGACCATCACCACCTTCAGTTCGGGCCGGAGCTGCAGGGAGCGCGAGAGCAGCTCCCGGCCGCTGATCTGAGGCATGCGGATATCGCTGACCATCACCTGCCAGGGACGGGCCTCCAGGGCCTCGAGGGCAACGGCACCACTGCTACAGCGCAACACCTCGTAGCCGGCCCGTTCGAGTACCCGCGCCATCGCCAGCCGCATCGCGGCGTCGTCGTCCACCACCAGCACCGATCGTTTCCGGTTCACGCTCGTTGTTCTCCTTGCTGGACCAGCACTCCCGGCAGGCACAGCCGCAGCAGCGCACCGCCCTCCGGCGCCTGGCCGATTTCCACTCGCCCCCCGTGGGCCGTGGCCACGGCATCGACCACCGCCAGGCCGAGACCGGTTCCCTCCTCGCGCGTGGAGTAGAAGGCCTCGAGTACCGCTTCCCGAGCCTCGGGGGGAATGCCGGGGCCGCTGTCACCGACCTCGAAGAGCAGGCCGTCATGGGCAGCACGCAGCTCGAGCCGCACCCGACCGCCCTCTCCCGCCGCGTCGAAGGCATTGCCCAGCAGATTGAGCAGCGCCTGCCTGAGCCCCTCGCCATCGATCCGGGCCCGCAGAGCTTCGGAGGGCAGGACGCAGGAGAGCGCGATGCCTCGGGCCCGGGCCACAGGCCGCACGAAATCCCGAATCTCGCGGCCGAGGGCGCACGGATCCTGGACCGACGTACGAGCCGGACCCCCGCGGACGCTGGAGAGCAGTCGATGCACCGTGCCGGACAGGCGACGAACACCGAGCAGGATCTGTTCGGCCAGCTCCCGATCGTCGGGCCGATCATCGAGATCCTCGATCAGCAACGTGGCGCACAACTCGAGGGATCCGAGGGGGTTACGCACTTCGTGGGCCACTTCGGCAGCCATGCGCCCGAGGGCTTCGAGTCGCGAGCGACGCCGGGCGCGTTCCTCGAGGCGCAACAGACGGGTGACATCCTGGACCAGTAGCAGGCGCCCCTGGCCCAGCCCCGCCAGGCGCAACGCGCTTTCCCGCAGATCCCACGCCGGGCCGGATTCGCCCTCAGGGCGGATCAGTGCGGGAAAGGCTTCGAGCCCACCGATCGCGGGATGCAGGCGACTACCATCGGTCCCCTCCTGCACCGCGCCGGCCCGACGGGCCGCCGCGTTGGCGGCCATGATGCGTCCTTCGGGCCCGAGAAGAATCACCCCCGCCTCGATGCTCTCGAGCACCGAGTCGAGCAGCCCCGCCAGACGCTGCTTTTCCTCGAGTGCGGCCTCGAGCCGCTTTCGGACCTGCTCGAGACGACGACCGAGACTCGTGCACTGGGCCTCGAGCTGGCTCGAAGCCTGCTCCATCCGTACCAGTACCGCCGGCAGATCCCCCCGAGGCGGCGTCGTGACTCCCGCGCCGCTCACGAGCTGGGTTCTCCCGACGGGGGCCGCAAATCGCCCCCGAGACGTGTGAGGAGCTGCTCGGCGGCGAACAGAGCCGGCATCGGCGGCGGCTCGCCCTCGAGCAACGCCTCGATTCTCTTGCGGGCCGCCTGACGACGACCTTCGCGCATCTCGCAGGCCGCCAGCCGCACCTCGAGCCACTGCCGCGCGGAAACCAGCGTCAGACCACGGGAAGCGGCGCGGAAATCGAGGCATGCATCTTTCCAGCGGCCCGCCAGGGCTCGGGCATCGCCCCGGAGCAACGCGGTCTCACCCTGGACCTGGGGCAGCGGCTCGAGCCAGCCTGCCGCTTGAAGACCCTGTCCGCGGGCCCATGCCGCCCGAGTCGCCAGGGTGCGGCGGTAAGCCCGCTCGGACCCGTCGAGGGCCTTGCCCTGCAGGATCTCTCCGATCACCTCCCAGGCCTGCTCGCGCTCGAGCGCGTGGAGCCTGAGGGGATCGTCTTTCGCGATGCCGGGTACCTCCTCGAGGGGCTGGGTGCGCGCCAGCCCGCGGCGCGCGGTCTGGCCATGCTGACCGATGGCTCGAATCTGCAGCTTGTAGATTTCCCCGGCCTGCTCGTACTCCCCTACCGACTCGCGCAGGGAGGCAGCGGCAAACGTGGCGCGGGCAGAGAGGGCGGTCGTGCGGTCGAGTTCCCGGGCCAGTTCGAGGAAGAACGCCGCGTCGATGGGGTCTCGCTCAAGCTCGGGCCAGAGCTTGCGCACCAGCCGATCGAAGTGGTTGCGAGCCATCTCCCGGACGAACGCATCACCGTTGCGTACCAGGCCGACGGTCATCAGAACGGCAGCTCGAACTCCCTGCTCCCTCTCCTCCATGTCGAGCAGCTTCCTCAGAGCCTTGGCCGCCGGCTCGGGCTCCAGCGCATTGTTGATCACTGCCTGGAAGTCCTTGCGCGCCTGATCTTCCCGACCCAGCGAGGCGAGCACCTCTCCGCGGGTCAGACGCACTCGCACGGCTTGCATCGGATCGCGCGTCTGCTCGAGAGCCTCGCCGATGAACTTCAGCGCCAGCTCACTCCGCCCCGAATCCCGAAATGCCCGGGCCGCCAACGAGAGAGCCTCGACGCGCCGTGGGTCGCGAGGAAAGAGGTTGGCGAAATGCAGCATCACCTCGGCCGTCCGCTCGGGTTCTCCGAGGCGGGCGACGGACTCCGCATAGAGCCACATGATCTCGGGATCGAGCCGCACACGGTCCGGTGCGCGTTTTTCGAGGCGTTCGAGACAGGATCGCACCCGGGCGGTATCTCCCATCAGG
>JALTMS010000540.1 GCA_027001345.1 Acidobacteriota bacterium
CGTGCCTGGCGATGCGAATCTGCCCGCCAGGCACGACTCCCACCTGCTGATCCGGGTCATCGACGGGGAGCGGCGCGTGGAGCTGCAGATCCCCTCGAGCACACTCGGCGCCGTGCTTCGCTACGCCAGGGCCGCGGCGAGCTGATCCCCGCCCCCGAAGCGCAAGAAGGGCCGGAGCCGCTGATCGACTCCGGCCCATTGTCCGGTATCGAGGCGCCGCGAGACTTCAGTAGCGATAGTGCTCCGGCTTGTACGGTCCGTCGGGGCTGATGCCCAGATAGGCCGCCTGCTCGTCGGTCAGGCGCGTGAGCTTGACCCCGAGCTGGTCGAGATGCAGCCGCGCGACCATCTCGTCGAGATGCTTGGGCAACACGTAGACCTTCTTGTCGTACTTGTCGAGTTCGGTGGCCAGCTCGATCTGAGCCAGCGTCTGATTGGTGAACGAGTTGGACATCACGAAACTCGGATGGCCCGTCGCACAACCCAGATTGAGCAGCCGTCCTTCGGCGAGAATCAACACCGAATGCCCGTCTGGAAAGGTCCACTTGTCGTACTGCGGCTTGATGTTGGTACGTACCACGCCTTCGACGGCCTTCAGGCCGGCCATGTCGATCTCGTTGTCGAAGTGGCCGATATTGCCGATGATCGCACCGTCCTTCATGCGCTTCATGTGCTCGACATCGATCACGTTGAAGTTGCCCGTCGCGGTGACGAAGACGTCCGCATAGCTCACCACGTCTTCGAGGGTCTTGACCTCGTAGCCTTCCATGGCCGCCTGCAAGGCGCAGATCGGATCGATCTCGGTGACGATCACCCGGGCTCCCTGGCCCCGCAGGGACTGGGCGCAACCCTTGCCCACGTCTCCGTAGCCGCAGACCACGCAGACCTTGCCCGCAAGCATCACGTCGCTGGCCCGCATCAACCCGTCGACCAGCGAGTGGCGACAACCGTAGAGGTTGTCGAACTTGCTCTTGGTCACCGAATCGTTGACGTTGATCGCCGGGAAGAGCAACGTGCCGTTGTCCGCCCGCTCGTACAGTCGCATCACGCCGGTGGTGGTCTCTTCGGTCACACCCCGCATCTCGGCGGCCACCTTGTGCCAGCGCTGGGGATCGTCGGCGAAGATACGCGCGAGCACCGAGAAGACCACGGCTTCTTCCTCGTTGGCCGCCGTCGACGGATCGGGCACCGCGCCCTGCTCTTCGAATTCGTAGCCCTTGTGAATCAGCAACGTGGCATCACCGCCATCGTCGACGATCTGCTGCGGGCCGAGACCATCGCCGAAGTCGAGGGCCTGGCGGGTGCACTCCCAGTACTCCTCGAGAGTCTCTCCCTTCCAGGCGAAGACCGGCACGCCGCGGGGCTCGTCCACGGTGCCTTCCGGCCCGACCACCACCGCCGCCGCAGCGTGATCCTGGGTCGAAAAGATGTTGCACGAGGCCCAGCGCACGTCGGCGCCGAGGGCCACGAGGGTTTCGATCAACACGGCTGTCTGGATCGTCATGTGCAGTGAGCCTGAAATCCGCAGACCGGCCAGGGGCTGTTTGGCGGCCCACTGACGACGAACGGCCATCAGGCCGGGCATCTCTTTCTCGGCCAGGTCGAGTTCCTTGCGCCCCCAGTCAGCCAGGCTCAGGTCCCTGATCTTGTACTGCAGGGCCCCTTTGCGCTGTAGTTCCGGTGTGGTGGTCATCTCTTGCTCTCCTCGCCCCCCCCGGGGCGTGATGTCGGCCAACTCAGTCCATTATTGTGCCCGCAGCCTGCCGGAGGCCACCGACGGCACGCGGCCAAGAATACCCGCCCCGCGGACTTTGGCGAACAGATCGACCGCCGGGCCTCGTATAATCCCCAGCCGGAGCGAGAATCCTGCGGAAAGGAGACGGCAATGGCGACAACGAGGGCCGGCTGGCCGGCCCTGGGCCTGGGCCTGGCGGCGGCGCTGCTCGCCTCCTGTGGCGGCCCCCCCCTGCCCGAGCCATCGGTCGTGCTCTACTCCCGGCACTACCTCGAGCCGATCTACCTCGAAACCGTGCCCGAACCGGAGGAGGTGTCCCGACCGGTGAAAATCTTCGCCGCCCGCGGCGAGTACGAGCCGGCCAGCGTGGGGGTCTTCTCCCATCAGGCGCTGGCCGCCGCCAGGCTCGAGGCCAGCGCCCTGAGCGGCCCCGAGGGGGCGGTGATCCCCGCCGCAGCCGTGGAGGTCCTGATCACACGCTACATCGAGCCGATGCCTCGATGGGTCAGGCCCCGCCATCACGATCGCCTGCCGGGCTATCTCGACGCGGCACCCGCCGCCGACGTTCCGGCCCGGGGCAGCCGCCAGTTCTGGGTCACGGTCCACGTTCCGGAGCAGGCCGCGGCAGGCACCTACCACGGCCGCTTGAGCCTGCAGGCAGCCGGCCGGAGCGACCTGCCCGAGTTGCCCCTGACGGTCGAGGTGCTTCCCTTCACCCTGCCCGAAGCGCGCCCCTCGTATTTCCTCTATGGCAACAACTACCCCCTTTCCGAGCAGAACTTCATCGACGCCCGCGAGCACGGAATGAACACCCTTGTGGTCAACCACGGCTGGCCCAAGAGGGTCATTCCGCGCTACTTCGCTGGAGGCCGCTTCGAGTACCCCGATCGCTTCTCCCAGGTGGTCAAGGTCGTGGAGCTGGCCCGACGCCACGGGCTGGGCGTCGATCACCCGATCGGGGTGATGTTCCACTCCCACCTGACCGGATCGATCCCCGCCGCCCTGGCCCAGGCGGGCCTGACCGGCCCCGATGGCGAAAAGATCGATCGCCTCGAAGATGCCACCGCCTACACCCTGCTCTATCCGAAGGGCCGTCCCCTGACCGATGTCGCACGGCAACCGGGCCCCTACTATCCGGTACCCGACCCCACCGCACCGCCGGCCACTTTCTGGGGGCAAAAGCTCTATCAGGGCTGGCTGGCCGCCTTCCGAACCCTCGAGGAAGTCGGCCGCGAGCA
>JALTMS010000541.1 GCA_027001345.1 Acidobacteriota bacterium
CCAGGGGCGATTCCACTTCCCTGAGCACGAGGGGCTGGTCGGACATCGGGCCGTTCCTCCGTTCGCCGGCCGGGGGTGAGGGCCGGCCGGAGCCAGTTTAGCTCGGATTCGCCGTCAGGCTTGCCGCCGAAATCTCGCTGTCACCGGCACGCGGCTCGACACCGCATCCAGCGGACCCGGGAGGCAGGGGACGGATTCAGCGGCCGTTACGAAAATCAATACCCGCACGAATCGCCTTGCGCCGGTAGTCGTCCCCCTCGAGACGCGCCGTCATGCACATCTCGGCCAGCCGCGAGGCCAGCCGCTCTCCGATCCTGTCGGCCAACGACTCCCGGCCGGGGGCCGGGGCCTCCTCCTGGTTGGTCGTGGCCAGAATCAGCCGGCGGTGGTTGTAGCGCTCGTTGATGATCAGCGCCAGCGTGTCTCGCATCCAGGGTGTCATTCGCGTCGCCCCGAGATCGTCGAGCAACAGGACGTCGGCATCGAGAGCGGGGCGCAGCACGTCCCAGCTCGGGGTCTGAGATCGGCGGTCGAAGGTCTCCTGGATCCGGCGCAGCAGATCGTTGAATTCGGCGAACAGCCCCACGGCGCCTCGTTCTTCGACCAGTTCCCGCAGCACCGCCACCGCCAGATGCGTCTTGCCGACTCCCGAAGGTCCGATCAGCAACAGACCCTGGGCCTCGCCTCCCGGAAACTCCCCAATGATGGCTCGGCAGCACTTCACCGCCCGGCGCAGCGAGTCGTTGAGCTGATTGAAATGTTCGAGGCAGCAATGCTCGTAGCGCTCGGGAATTCTCGCCGCACGGCGACGCAGGGCGCGCCGCTGTCGGCTCGCGCAGGCACAGGGACGAGCATAGCTACCCGCTTGGCTGCTGTGAATCTCGAAACCGGTACCGCGGCAAAGGGGACAGACCTCCCCGCTCGGGGGCACCTGGAACGATCGCCCGTCCTGCTGCCCGGATTCCATCAGTTGAGGTAGCTCCTGAGCTGCTGAGTCCGAGAGGACTTGTTCAGCTTGCGCAGAGCCTGGGCTTCGATCTGGCGAATCCGCTCCCGGGAGAGATTCATCATCTCGCCGATCTCCTTGAGAGTCCGCGGCTCCTCCCCGGTCAGGCCAAAACGCAGCAGGATCACTTTGCGCTCCTTGTCGTCGAGTTCGTGGAGCGCCTGTCGCACCTGGGTCCTCAGTGCGCCACGCACCATGATCGCGTCGGCCGAGGGAATGGTGTCCTGCTCGAGCTTGTCGGAGAGGTGAAACTCGTGCTCTTCGTCGATTACCGCCGAGAGCGAGATGTTTTCGTCCGAAACCTGCAACAGCGTGGTGACGTCTGCAGGATCGACCTCCATCGCCTCGGCGATCTCTTCCACCGAAGGCCGACGCTCGAGCTGAGACATCAGAGCCGCCTGGGTCTTGCCGATCCGGTAGAGCAGGTTCGCCTGTTTCTGCGGCAGACGGAACGGACCGCTCTGATCGGACAGCGCATGAATGATCGACTGGCGAATCCACCACACGGCATAGGTAATGAACTTGACGTTCTTGCCGGGATCGTAGCGCTTGGCCGCTTCGATCAGGCCCACGTTGCCTTCATTGATCAGGTCGAGGAAGGATAGTCCGCAGCCGCGATAACGCTTGGCGAACGACACCACGAAGCGCAGGTTGGCCTCGACCAGCTTCTGCAGGGCCTGCTTGTCCCCCTTCTGGATCCGCTTGCCCAGCGCCCGCTCCTCCTCCACCGTGATCCGGGGGAGCTTGGCGATCTCCTTGAGGTATTTCTTGAGAGACTCGGGGGAACTCTGCTCTTTCGACCGGCCCTCGAGCTTCTCGCCCTGGTAGTCCTCCGACATTGGCCCTCCCGCCTGATCGGCTGCCTGGAGATCGTCCGGACCCGCACCGGCGCTCCACCCGGGTCTCTTATCGGCAGGCAGCCGGCTGATTATAATAGCCGCCCGGCAAAGTGCCGGACCAGAGCGGTTGATTTCGACTCGCGCCGGAGAGGCGAAAGAGCCGGAAAGTACGGCAGGCAGCGCGCTTGCAGTCCCGGGCGCGGGCAGCGCGAAAAAGCCCCCCGCTGACCCGCGCAAGGATCAGTTCAGCTCGATTTCCCGCGAGCGGGCGTCCGGATGCTTGGGCAGGGTGACCCGCAGGACCCCTTCTTCGAGCGCCGCCTGGACCTGGTCAAGGTCCAGGCCCTCGGGAAGTTCGAACTTGCGCATGAACCGGCCGAAGGGTCGCTCGAGCTGGTGGAAGGTCCATTCGCCCCCGCTCTCCCGGCGGGGCCTTTCTCCTTCCACGATCAGCATTTGCGGCTCGACCCGGAGCTGAATGTCGCTGCGATCGAGACCCGCCAGCTCACATTCGATCTCGAGGCTGTCGGCGGTCTCCACCACCTCGGCCACCGGCCTCCAGTAGCTGACGCCTTCTCCTTCCGAGTCGAGGGGAACCGGCCCGGTGAGCACCGTCTCGAAGAGCTTGTTCATCCGGTCCTGAATCGTCAGCAGATCGCGGAAAGGATCCCAGCTTTTCATCGCACCTCCGGACGGGCCACGAGGGTCGGACCCATGACGAGCAGAGGCGCCCGGAGGGCGCCCCCACCACGAATCAGATTATTGGGCCGTCCGGCTCAGTCGTCCACGACCTCCGCATCCACCACGGCCTCGTCCCCACCCGGGGTGCCCTGGCCGCTGCCGGTGGAGCCGGTGCCATCGGTCGGGCCGCCATCGGTGGTCGCGGACTGATAGAGCTGCTCGGCGACCGCATGCGCCGCACGGGTCAGCCGCTCGTTGGCCGCCCGAATCGCATCGACATCCTCTCCTTCGAGGGCCTTCTTCGCCTCGGCCAGCGCCTCGTCGAGTTCCTTCTTCTTGTCACCCGGAAGCTTGTCGCCGGTTTCCTTGAGCGACTTCTCCATCTGCCAGACCAGGCTGTCGAGCTGGTTGCGGGCCTCGATGATCTCGCGGCGCTTCTTGTCCTC
>JALTMS010000542.1 GCA_027001345.1 Acidobacteriota bacterium
GTCGAAGGTGACGCCCAGCTTGGCCCACATCTCGCGGGTGAGCATCTTGCCCCCGAGGACGCCGATGGAGCCGGTGATGGTTCCCGGCTGGGCAATGATCTTCTTGGCAGCCATCGCCACGAAATAGCCGCCCGAGCCGGCCACGTTGCCCATGGTGACGATCACCGGGATACCCTTGTCCCTGGCCCGTACCGTCTCACGCCAGATCGCATCGGAGGCGACGTAGGAGCCACCGGGACTGTCGACGCGGAAGATGATCGCCTTGACCTTCTTGTCGGCCAGCGCGGCACGGAAGGCGGCGCTGACGGTGTCGGAACCCATCGCCGCCTGTCCGGTGACCGGGCTGAACTGGCTCTTGCCGCGGGTCACGCCGCCGATGCCGTAGATCAGTGCGATGGTTTCGCCCTTGTCGTGGGGACGGCCGGCTCGCTCGAGGTAGACCGCTGGATAGAGCAACTCCGCCTTCTCTCCCGCGCGCTCCCTGGCCGCAGCGTAGACCTCGTCACGGTAGGCGAGGCGATCGACCAGTCCGGCTTCGACGGTTTCTTCGCCGAGGAAGGGCCCCTTGTCGATCAGTGCACGCACCTGATCGAGGCTTTTCCCGCGGCGCTCGGCGATGCCCTTGACGATCTGGTCGAACTGGGAGTCGGCCAGCCGCTGCATTGCCTCACGGTGGGGCGCGGTGTAGGACTTCTCGGTGAAGGTGTTCATCGCGTTCTTGTATTCGTAGCGCTGGTCCATTCGTGGGGTGACGCCGAGCATGTCGAGGGTGCCCTTGATGAACGGCGACTCGTAGATCAGTCCCGTCAGGCCCAGGTCTCCCGAGGGCAGCATCCAGATCTCGTCGAAGGCCGTGGCCAGGTAGTAGGCGCCATTGCCACCACCCCCTTCGCCGAAGGTTTCACTCCAGGCCACAGTGAATTTGCCCGCCTGGCGGAAACGGGTGACGGCCTGTCGGAGTTCCTGTATCTGCGCGAGTCCGATCGGTGCGGCGCCGACTCGAGCAACCAGGCCCTTGACCCGCTCGTCCCCTGCCGCACGGTCGATGGCATCGACCAGATCCCGCAGCACGGGTGTGTCTTTCATCATCAACTTGGCCACCGGATCGCCGGGGCGGGCCTCGAGCAGGGGGGTTTCGAAGTCCAGCTCGAGCACAGTCGCGTCGGGGACTCCCGGTCGACTCAGGGCTCCGACCAGGACGAAGAGTCCGCCGAGGATCATCACCAGCAGGGCCAGGCCACCGACGATGGCCAGAAATCCAGTCAGTTTTCTCATCGTGCTCATCCTCCACATGGCACTCTAGCGTCGGGGGCACGGTTTGGGGGGGGCCTGGCCGCTTCTGGATACTGGACGGTGCCGCAGGCGGGACGAGCGGAGCCGGGCATCGCCCGGAGGCGTCGCGCTGCTATGCTGCCGGCCATGGAATCGCGTCCTTCCGAGCCCCGGCCGGCAAAGTGCCCCGAGCCCCACGACAGTGCCGTCGGCATCGTCGTGCGCGATCGGCCCTCCGGCTGGGAAGTGCTGCTCGGCCTGCGCTCGCGACACTCTCGCTTCTTGCCCGGTAACTGGGCCTTTCTCGGCGGCCGCCTGGAAGCTGCCGACGCTGCGTCCGGCGACGACCCCCACCGCCGCTGCGCGAGTCGGGAAGTGGCCGAGGAGACGGGGCTGGAGATCGAGCCGGCGGCCTGGATCGATGCAGGAACGCTGGTCACCCCCCCGCTGTATCCCCTGCGCTATCGCTCCCGCTTCTTCCTCGCTCGGGCTCCCGAGGGATGGAGGCCTCCCGACCCGCCACCGATTCCCGAGGAGATCGAGGCGCTGCGCATGGTGTCGGCCGGCGAGGTGCTCCGGCAGTGGCGGGCTGGGGATGTGGTCGCTGCGCCGATCTTGCCGCCGCTGCTCGAGGTTCTCGCAGCCGGCGCGGCGGGGGAGGCGCTCGAAGCGCGCGCCGCTGCCCTCGAGCTGGCTTGTCGGCGCCAGGAAGACTGTCACCGGATCGAGTTCGTTCCCGGGATCTGGTGCTACCCCCTCGAGAGTCGGACACTGCCCCCAGCAACCCACACCAACGCCTGGATTCCCGGGGCGACGCGCTGCGTGCTGATCGATCCGGGCAGTGACGTGCCGGCCCAGCTCGCGCGTCTCGAGAAGGTCGTCGAGCGGCGCCGATCGGAGGGTGCCGACCTGATCGCGGTGGTACTCAGTCATCACCATCCGGACCACGTTGCTGGTGCCGTGTGGTCCGCGCAGCGCTGGGGCGTTCCGCTCTGGGCCCACCGGCAGACTCTGGATCGTCTCGAAGTGCCGGAGGCGTTGCCCGTCGCTCCGCTGACCGATGGTGCGTGGATCGACCTCGGTGGTATCGACCTGGAAGTGCTGGCCACCCCCGGGCACGCTCCGGGTCATCTGGTCTTCCACTGTCCCGCCCGCTCGGCGGTGGTCTGTGGCGACCTGGCCAGCAGGCTGTCGACGATTCTCATCGATCCCAGCGACGGAGGTGAGATGGATGCCTATCTCTCTTCTCTCGAGCGGGTCGCCGCTCTCGAGCCGACCTGGTTGTTCCCCGCCCACGGTCCGCCGCTTCCCGGTCGCGCTCTCGCGCGTCTGATCGAGCACCGCCTCGATCGTCAGCGGCAGGTGGAGCAGGCGTTGGGTGCGTTCCCGCGCAGCCTGCGGGAGATTGCCGGCCAGGCCTATCGGGACACGCCGGGCGCCGCCTGGAGCCTGATCGAAACTCAGACGCTGGCACATCTTCAGCACCTGGAGTCCCAGGGTAGGGCGCATCGGTACTCGGGAGGGTGGCAACGTGGCCGCTAGTCGAGTGCTCACCCTGGCGCCGGAGTACCTCTCGGCGATGGCGGTGAAGTTGCTGGCCTCTCCCGCCCTGAGCACCGACTCCCAGTTGGTGATCGCCACTTCCCGGCCGGTGGCCCGTTCTCTGCTGCGGCGCAGCCTGGCGTCGGGGCGGGCTCGGG
>JALTMS010000543.1 GCA_027001345.1 Acidobacteriota bacterium
AGCAGGGCCATCGAGCAGGTCACCGTCCCGCTCGGATCGCTGATCGGCAACATGCGGTAGCCGCCGCGGATGTAGTCTTCGCGGTATAGCCAGGCCAGGGCCAGGAAGTGGGGCACCTGCCAGACAAAGAGCGTCGCGGCGAGAACCCACGCTCCCGCGTCGAGGCTTCCGCGGGCCGCCGCCCAACCCATCATCGGCGGCACGGCGCCGCATACGGCTCCCACGAGCGTGTTGAGCGAAGTGCGTGGCTTGAGCGGAGTGTAGACCACTGCGTAGAGCACGATCACCGCCAGAGCCAGCCCCGCGGTCAGCAGATTGCAGGCCGCGGCCAGCAGCCCGGTACCCAGCAGGCTTTCGCCCAGGGCGAGGGCGAGGGCGTGACGGCGGGTGATGCGGCCGGTGGGCAGGGGGCGCGTGCGCGTGCGGTGCATACGGGCATCACGCTCGATCTCGAGCCACTGGTTGAAAGTGTTGGCGCCCGCCGCAGCCAACAGCGTACCGAGGCCCAGAGCCAGGAGCGCCGTCCAGGAAAAGGCGCCGGCATGGGCGCCGAGGGCGTAGCCGACAGTGGCCGTCAGCACGACCAGCGAGCCGAGACGCACCTTGCCCAGCTCGGCGTAAACCGCCAGCCATTTCGAGATGCTCTGCACGCGGGGAAGCTGGGACGATCGTGTCTGCATGGGACCCTTCGGAAAACGTCGCATTCTAACCCGGATCATGCACGAGCGCTTCGGTTGCAACGTTTCGCCTCGAAGCTTCATGCATCAACCGGGCTGACAGCACTTTCTCCGCCCCGCGCGGAGTGAGCCCGCGGCTTATCATTGAGTTAGCGTTGCGGTGAACAGGTGTGGGGCGTGCGCGTTCCGTGCCGAGCGCGAAGAACGGAACAGATCGACGCTGGTCGGTAGGTTGGCAACCGCCGTCCCCTTCGGCCCGAACCTTTTCAGTTGACGCGTCGCTTTCGATGGCGTACTTGTTGGGCGTGATGACGATTCTTCCCGCCGCGGCCCGCCGACTGCTCGCCACCGGATGGTGGTGGTGGTCCGTGCGTCTGAAGGAGGTGACTCCGGCGGGAAGTTGATCGCTCATCGCGACGACGGCACCTACCGAGCCCACCTCCCCGGAGGTGGGTTTTCGTTTGCAGAGCGCGGGCCGCAGGGCCCCCAAAGGAAGCGGCATGAAGCCACCGTTCGATATTGCAGCCGACCTCGACACGCCGGTGTCGGCCTATCTCAAGTTGCAGCCCTTCGGCCCGCGCTTTCTGCTCGAGAGCGTGGAGGGGGGCGAGCGGCAGGCGCGCTACTCCTTCATCGGATTCGGTGGTGGGCCAGACCTCTGCCTCGATGGCCGGGAGTTACGGATCGGTGGGCAGCGTCGCCCGCGGCCTGCCGGACGCAGGGGTATCCTCGATGCCCTGCGCGAGGCTCTGGCCGAGGCGCCCGAGCCCCGGGCAGAAGGGGCCGCCTGCCCCTTCGCGGGGGGTCTGGTCTCCATCGCTTCCTACGACCTGGTGCGAGATTTCGAAGCCCGATCCCTGCCGCCTCTGCCGCCGGAGGCCGGTCCCATGCTGCTCGCCACCGCTCCGCGCTCACTGCTGGTCTTCGACCATCTCACGCGCCGGGCGGCGGTGTTTCACGATGGCAGTGAGGCCGATCGACGATCACTGCGCCGGGAGGTGGACCGGGCCCTGCGCTGCTCGACGGTGCGCACCCGTCCGGGTCGTCTACCCTCGCCGCCAACGGCCAGCTTCGGCGCCGGAGATTTCGAGGCGGCGGTGCGGGCGGTGCAGGGAAGGATCGCCGCCGGCGAGGTCTACCAGCTCGTGCTTTCGATCTGCTTCTCCGGTCGCTGCCAGGTGGATCCGTTTCAGGTCTACCGCGCGCTGCGGCTGTTCAACCCCTCGCCCTACATGTACACCTGCACCTTCGGTGATCGAACGGTGATCGGTTCATCTCCCGAAGCGCTGGTGCGAGTCGATGGACGGCGCGCCACCCTGCGGCCGATCGCGGGTACTCGTCCTCGGGGTGCGAACGAGGTGGAAGATCGACGGCTCGGGGAAGAGCTGCTGGCCGACCCCAAGGAGGCGGCCGAGCACGTGATGCTGGTCGACCTGGCGCGCAACGATCTCGGTCGCGTGGCGGTGCCTGGAACGGTACGGGTGGAACCGTCCCGGATCGTCGAGCGCTACTCCCACGTGATGCACCTGGTCAGCGGTGTCGAGGGCGTGCTCGAGCCCGAGGCCGATGCCTTCGATCTCTTCGCCGCCGCGTTTCCTGCCGGCACCGTGGTCGGTGCGCCGAAGATTCGTGCGATGCAGATCATCGACGACCTGGAACCCGTTCCCCGCGGAGTCTACGCCGGGACGGTGGGCTACTTCGGCCATGGAGGGAAAATGGACCAGGCGATCGCCATCCGGACCCTGGTGCTCGAAGGTGACACCTACACCTTCCAGGCCGGAGCGGGTATCGTCGCCGACTCCATCCCGCGCCGTGAATACGAGGAGGTGCTGGCCAAGAGCGCGGTGCTGCGGCGGGCGATGGAAGTCGCGGGAGGTGAGATGTGAGCGCGCGGGTGCTGCTGATCGACAACTACGATTCGTTCACCTTCAACCTGGTGCAGGCCCTGCGCGTGCTCGGCGCCGAGGTGTGGGTCCGTCGCAACGACGCGATCGACCTGGAGGCGGCACGGGCCCTCGAACCGACGCACCTGCTGATCTCTCCCGGCCCCGGGCGACCGGAGAAGGCCGGCATCAGCATCGAGGCGATCGCCGCCTTCGCCGGGCGCGTGCCGGTGCTCGGAGTCTGCCTCGGTCACCAGGCCCTGGCCGCGGCCTTCGGCGCTCATGTCGGCTCGGCGCGCCACCTGATGCACGGCAAGTCGTCGGAGGTCTACCACGATTCGCGCACCCTCTTCGAGGGATTGCCCAATCCTTTCACCGCCGGTCGCTATCACTCGCTGGCGGTGCT
>JALTMS010000544.1 GCA_027001345.1 Acidobacteriota bacterium
CCCCTCCGTTGCCCTCCGTGTCTTCTCCGCGGTTCTCCGTGGTAGCGACAACGCTCCTCACCCCCACAACCCCTCCGCCCTCGAAGATTGAGCCCGTCGTAAGAAGTGGTCCGGTGTGATCTTGGTGAGGGGCAAAGCGCTCCCACTGGGCTCCCAGGGCCTCCAGTCGGCGCCTGCAGGGTCGCGCGACTCCGCCGACCTCACCGGCGCGCCGTGACGGCCACCGGCGAGGGGCTCGGGATCGACGACGACAAGCGCTGCGCACGTGCCCGCTGGTGGTCCGGTCAGAGACCGGCTCGCGTACCCTGGAGGAGCGGTGGGAGGAGCTTGTCGAAGTGTCGAGAACCCCTTTCGAGCGCCTCTGTCAGACGGCGCTGCAGCCCTCGTAGTATCCCTGGCGGGCGCTGGTGCGGAGGGGAGGGGGTCGCGGGCGGAGACGAGGCGCGGTGAACACACCCTGCTGAAGGGGGCTCGAGCTCGGGCGGTGGCGTGGTCTGGAGCTCCTCGGGCACGCCAGGCGGCGTGGTCACCGCTGGTGCCGTGGGGGCGTCTTCGTGGGTCTCCATGCGCAGGGCCGGGGAGGCCTGCTCCTGCTCGGAGGCGCGAGCCAGGGCAGCGTGGTGCTCGCTCGCCCGCTTCGCGTTGACGGCCGTCGCCTTCAAGTGCATCGACAGGTTCATGCGCTTCCGGCCACGAACACGAAACCTCCTCGCGCCGTGGCGGCCCTTCAACTCCGCGTTCGTCGACTCGATGCCGCTGCGGATCTTGTAGCGCTCCTTGAACTCGGCGCTACGCTGCTCCCGTTGTCGACAGGCCGTGGCCGCCTTCGAACGACGGTATCGCAGCGTTCGGACGCCATCCTTGCGGAGACGGGTGGGACACCGCTCCGCCAGCGCGCACCCCGTGCAGGCTTCCGCCGAGAACCGGTTCCACACGGTCTTGCCCGACTTGTCGGTGGTCCGCGCCGTGGGAGCTTGCCCCCCAGGGCAGCGCTGAACCTCGCTGTAGGTCTTGTCGTAGCTGAAGTCTTCCAGCCCAAGGGGCCGATCTTGGTCCTCGGGAGACGAAGGGGCGGGCGGGGTCGTGTCGGAGCCTTCCTTACTGTCCTCCTCACTCTCCTCCTCGCGCAGCACCGTGGGCTGCACCGGCTCGCCCAGTCGGTCCTTCTTCGGGGCGGCGTTCGGATCCTGGACCGGCGCCTGCAGGTCCACCCCCCGCTCGGCACAGCCCACGATGTTCTCGCCGCTGCCGTAGCCCGTGTCCGCCACCATCTCCTCGGGGCCGAGCCCGGAGCTGTTGAGCTGATCGACCATCCCCAGCACCGCCCCCTGGTCCGACTCGTTGGCCCCGTTGAGCGACACGCCCGTGATGACCTGGTAGGGGTTGTCCGCCTCGCAGGTCTCGGAGACCTGGGCCTCGTAGCCCTTCCCCTTGTGCCCGTAGGTCGCGTCCGGGTCATGGGGGCTTTGCAGCGACGATGCGCTGATCTCCTTGCCCTGCAGCAACCTGACCTTGGGCTCCGTCTCCGCCTCCTCGGCCTCACCCGCTGCCTCCTCCGACTCCGCCTCCACCTCCTCGGCCTCACCCGCTGCCTCCTCCGACTCCGACTCCGATTGCAGCGCAGGCGTCACCAGAGTGGAGGAGGTGTCGGTGGACTCGATCGGCGCGTCTTCCTCTCCAAGAACAGCGGCGTGGTCATCGGAGGCGCCGGCCGCCTCGCGCTCATCTGGCCGGGGCACCGCGACCGCACGAGAGGAGGAGCCCGTGGACTGCACGAGCTCGCACTGCTCCTCGAAGAGGCGCGCCAGCGTCTGGTGTGAGGTCAAGGCCGCCACCGCCTTGTCGTGCTCGAAGGCCTTCATCAGCCGGTAGAGGTCCGAGGCCACCGCCCTGAGCCGGCGGCGGGCCTGGTGACGCTTCGCGTCCGAGAAGTACCCCTCCCGCTCCAGGTAGCGCTTCACGTACTGCGCATCGAGCAGGTCCAGCTTCTCGGGGAGCGCGCGCCGAAGCTCCTTTAAGAAGGCCGTGACGGTCTGTACGAAGAGCCCCAGCCGGGTCAGCACCGCGATGTTCGACATCACGTGGGTCGAGTCCAGCCGCTGCCGCCCGAGCGACAGCCCATCCAGCTCGGCGAGCCCCTTGGTGATCCGCTCGAACATGGTCTGCGCGCGGTCCTCCTCCATCAGCAGCTTGCGGTGGTTGTGCAACGTCTTCTGGCACACATGCGCCGTCCGAGCCTCGACCCCGAGCGCGTACTGCACCTGCAGGTTGAACTCCAGGGCGTCGATCGCCTCGGTGTCGGTGTAGTCCGCCATCTCCTTGATGATCAGCAGCCCCACGACCAGCCGGATGGACTTGTTCGGTCGGCCCTGGCTCTTATGAAAGCTGCCGCGAAACAGCTCCTCGTCGATGAGCGGCAGCACGCGCTCACGGAAGCCCCTCGCCCATGAGCGCTCCAGGCGCGCGCGCTTCGCGGGTGGGAGGAGAAACTGGTTCTCCAGCAGGGATGTCTGCGCTGAGGTCTTGCGGAACATCGGGCGCCCTCCTGCGTGCAGCGGCCGTCAGGTCCAGATCACCCGCTCACGCTCGTGCCGCCAGCCCTCGTGCCCGCGGTGGGGCCCACATCTGACTTTTTACGAGAGGCTCAAGGTTTGCCACTGACCACCTGCGAATGCCGCTGCTATCCACCACATGCGCCATGGTCTCGTGAACCCTATGGGCGTTTCACGGTGCGCGGCGTGACGCGGTCTTCGCGGGCGGGCCCGCGCGCGGCTCACTCGCAGCGCCGCACCGGGACCCGGGCTCCCACACCGCCCTCCCCACCCAGCAGCGCCGCCGCGGTGCGCCCCAAGGCCGCGTCGGGACCGTCGTCCTTGGGGCCCTCCACGGCCGAGAGGCCCCGATAGGCCTGGGGGTCGAGGGCCGCCGCCGCCGCCGCCGCTTGGCGCGGTGTGTCGC
>JALTMS010000545.1:0-1026 GCA_027001345.1 Acidobacteriota bacterium
CACGGATCCAGCCCTACGATCACAACCCCCGGCATGGTCGGAATCCTGAATATGACCGGATCAAGGACTCGATCCGCAGTGCAGGCTTGGACCAGCCCCTGGTGATCACCCAGCGGCCAGGAGATTCTCACTACATGGTTCACTCCGGTGGAAACACCCGTCTGATGGTGCTCAAGGAGCTGTTCGAGGAGACGGGGGATCAACGATATGCGCGGGTGCCGTGCCTGATCAGGCCCTGGAGTCGAGAGTCCGAGGTGCTGTTGGCACACCTGCGGGAGAACGACCTGCGGGGCGGTCTCACCTTCATCGACAAGGCGCGCGCCGTCTGCGATGCCCGGGGCCTGCTCGTCGAGGAACTTGGCCTCGAGGATATATCACAGCGACGACTGGCGGATGAACTCCGGAAGGGAGGGTATCGTATCGCGCATACACGGATTTCACAGATGGAATATGCCGTCAACCGGCTGCTTCCGGTGATTCCGGTGGCTCTGGAACACGGACTGGGGCGTCCACATATCCAGCAGATACAAAGATTGGAGAAAGCCGCGCGTGTGATCTGGGGCGGGGGCTGTGTCTCGCAGGATGCCGATTTCGACGAGGTGTTCCTGACACTCTGCCGGCGCTACGACGGCCCGGACTGGGATACCGATGTGTTACGAGGCGCCCTGGAGGCCGAGATCGCAGAGATGCGCGATGTCAGCCTGCAAACCGTGCGGGTGATGCTCGACGCAATGATGGGCGGCCGGGAGGTGACATTTCCGGAGATCGACAGCTCGGGTGAGGACGAGCCGGCAGCGACGGATCCGTGTCCCGACGAAGTTTCTGAGGAATCCGCATGTACCAAGGAGACTTCCATTCCTGACGATCTCTGCACGTCTGCCACAGTGACAGGCGATCACTCCAAGTCACCACCGCTCGCCGATGAGGGCCAAGCAGAGGACATCGTGCCGGGCCCCGAGGATGACGAGACCGATCGAGGCCCCGACGCCCCGGTGGCTGATCCCATTCCGGCTCCCAGCGACAGCG
>JALTMS010000545.1:1036-2958 GCA_027001345.1 Acidobacteriota bacterium
CCTTGCCCAGCGAAACGGGATGGGCGAGCTGGTAGAGCTCGTTTCCGGGAAAGGGATGGGATTCGTGTTGAAGGATGTGCCCGATCCAACCTTGGCAGATCAGCTCGATGAGGAGAGCCTGAGTCAGCTCTCCATGCTGTGGTGGCAGCTCGCGGCCTGCTCGGAGATGACATTCGCGCCCCTCGAATCGATTCTGCCCCTTCTGCCGGAGGAGTCCATTCTCCGACGCGCCTTGGAAACCGAGGATGCCGATCTGCTGTTCCGAAGTATCTGGACTCTGGATCCGGGGCATACCGGTTACCGGCTATGGCGCCGGCTTGACGACCGGGACTGGGCCGATCTCCTCAGCCTAATGGAGACCTACCGCCGGATCCGCCGGCTTGCCGCGGATACCGGCGTGACTATCTGGGGGTAGCGAGATGGATAGCACCAAGGAATCCGATCTGGTCACGGCCGTGTTGATGTACGCCATGCGCTGTTTGGCCGAGGGTGACCTGGCCGCCCTGCACAACATGCAGTTCGGCCCGCGTGAGATCGAGGCGTTACGGGAGATGAATCTGTCGGATCTCTATCGGATCGAGTCACTGCGTGCCCACTGCCTGGACATCGCCCTGAATCGGCAGGTGTACTGGCCCATGATCGACCATTTGCGGGCACAACGGGAGTCCGAAGAGACACTGCGTTCCCTGATCGCGGCCGATGCGCCACATGAAATGCTCCTGATCCTGTTTGGCCTGAATGCACGGGACTACAGTAGGTTGCGGCGTACCCTGTCGGTCAAGCCGTCGGTGGGCCGTCCCCGCGAGGCCGACGAGGAGAGTTCCCACCGGCTGTGGCGGGCCTGGTCGAAGCGGGTCGATGGCGAATCGGACGGCCTGCTCGCGCCCGCCGACTACCTGGAACTGCACGAGGAAACCGGCGTGCCGATGCGCGCGATCTGGACCCTGACCCAACGCTGGGCCCAGTATGGCAATCTGACCGGCCCGGGCAACGACAGCAGCGCTCAAGCGGGTGGCAATGAATGATCCACCGCAGCGCATTCGACCGGAGACACGCGCCCTCGATGCGCTGATCCGGGAGACCATCGCACGCGTAGAGGCCTCTCCCGATGGGGTGAGCGCCGACACGATGATCTTCCTCGGCAACCGGCACCAATCCTTTCCCACCGCCGTGATCCGTGACCCGGTGCTCGAGCCGGTCGACAAGCTGGTGTGGATGGTCGTCATGATGGCCGTTCACGACACCGGCGGCAATACCGCCTTTCCGGGGTACAAGGCCATCGCCAGGCTGGCCAATATCGCTTCGCGCTTCACTGTCGCCCGCGCTATCGCGATTCTGCGCGCCACGCGCTGGTTGACGCTCTGTGGCCGTTTGCGCATGCCCAGTGGCCGGTATCGAGGCAACCTCTATGCCCTGCACGATGAGCCATTGCCGCTCGCCGATGCAATCCATCTGGACCGCGACTACATGGACTTCCTGAGCCAGGCGATCCGCCATGGCCATGCTCGGGTACGTGCGGTTGCACGAGGCGTGCTCGACGCCATTGATGAAGACATACAGGGTGGGATGGAGCCCGGGGTAGCGGAGCATCCGATCGAACGCCGGGTCCGGTCGATGATGGGTTCCCGGGGCGGCGAGCCGCGTCGATTTTTCGCCTTTACGCCGAAGGTGATCCGGCGGTTGCGTGCGGACTTGGAAAGTGGTCAGCGTCGACCGCAAGACCATGACCAAAATTCGAACTCGGGTTGTAGTAGTAGTAATAACAAGAAAACTACTACAGCAGACGTGGTGCCGAAATTCGTTGGACCGGAAGCTGGCGGGAATGCGCTCGTGTACCCCCGTCGGCTCAGCGACAACCAGCGCGAGATCGCCAACCGTTACCTGCGCACCTTACCGCGAGCGCTGCAACAGCCTGTCCTCGA
>JALTMS010000546.1 GCA_027001345.1 Acidobacteriota bacterium
CACCCCGCCCTCCCTACGATCTTCCGTGGGACGGCGAACTCCACGAAGAGTGTTCCGGAGTACGGTCGTTTTACGGCATGTCCAGCATCTCCTCGCGTATCGGTGAGTGTGGCTCCGGCGTCTGGGCGGCCAAGCAAAACCTGGCGGCGGAGTTCGCCATGCTCGAACGCACCACCTTCCGTGGTCGCGAGGTCTACGCCCTGCCCGTCGATCAGAGCAACACCTCGGTACTACTGACCGACAACCAGGATCGCACCGTGGAAATGCCGATCTACGGACGGGTCACCGCCTACATCGACGACGACCTGCGCATGGCCCTGCCGGTAACGGCCAACATGCGCTATTTCGCCCGCTGGCAGAATCACTACATCGACACCCATGGCGGCGAGACGCGGATTCACCTGACCTACGGCAGTCTCGAAGCCGACTACGACATCAAGTTGCGGCACGTCGATCCCGATGCTTTCTGAATCCCGGATCTCTCAGTAGGGCAGATCCAGCGTCCGGCACAGCCAGCGCATGAAGGGCGCGCCGGCCTTCATCATCGTCACCAACCGGTCGGCGAAGTGTGCGTCGAGCACCTGCCCGGCGTCCAGGTCCGCCACGGCGATGAAATCCTTGCGGCGCAAGTCCTCGATCAGGGGATGATCCACGCTCCATCCCCGTGGAGCGCGCTTGAGGCTCTCGCCACCGAGGCGGAAGATCGCGCGGAAAGCCCGGCCCTCCTTGGCCCGACGCCAGCGCTCCGGTGCCGCATCGATCTGCCGGCGAATCTCTTCGAGCACTTCCCTGTCGGGATGCCAGATGCCCAGGCCGAAGAAGCATTCCATCGGACCGATGTGCAGGTAGAAGCCGGGGCAGTGGGCGTCCTTGCCCTGCTCGTGGCGGAAGTGGATGCCGCAATGGGTCTTGTAGGGTCGCTTGTCACGACTGAAGCGCACATCCCGATGAATGCGGAACAGAGAGCCGCCCACCTTGCGCGGATCGGCGACGAAATGTCGGGAGACACTGCGCAGCCGTGGCGCCATGGCCTCGATGAAGGCCAGCGCCGGTTGGCGGTAGTCGCTCTCGTAGCGTTCGCGGTTGGCGTCGAACCAGGGGCGGGTGTTGTTCAGTTGCAGATCGACCAGGAAGTCGAAGATCGAGGGCGGAATGGTGGGGAGCTGGGACATGACGGAGGCTCCGGGGGCTGCTTGACGTGTCGATGGTTGCGCAGAAGCATGCCAGATGGAGAGGAGGTCCGCTTGCCGCTGCGGGGGCAGGAGCACGATGCCGAGCGTCTCGCGACACAGTGGTGAGCACGATGACGAAGCGGGGCCCGCAGCGTGAGCTGGGCGGGGCGCCCCCCCGGAGCTGTCACGTGGAGAGAAGTCAACGCCGACGAAACAGGCGGCGGAACAACGAGGGCCGGCGGACCTGGGTCACGCTGCGATCGTTGAGCCGCAGGCCGACGTCGAGCACCTGTTCTTCGCGGGGAACGCCCACGAAGTCCAGAATGCCGCGTTGCCCCGCCTCATCGTTGAGGGCCTCGACGCCGAAAAGGCGAAAAGCCTCCGGACGACGCTGCTGCCAGTGCTCGAAGCGGCGATAGTAGTCCTCCCAGTACAGGCCGAGGGCCTGCTCGAGGCTCTCCGCATCGTACTTCGGGTAGCAGGCATCCCAGCGGTCGGCCTGCCAGCGGCGACCGTCGTGGCGCATCCAGTGGTTGCGGTCGCCGGCCTTGTGCAGGTAGGAGGCCACCGTCGCGGCCCTCGCGCGCCGCAAGCCGACGAAACGAGCCCGGGGAAAGCGCTCGGCGATGCGCTCGACGTAGGGCAGGTAGTAGAAACCCACGTCGCCCACCAGGCGCCGGGGGGAGGCCGCCAGTTCATCGAGCAGAGCATCGAGCACCGCCTCGCCTCCACTCCAGGTCAGCGCCGCTCCCGGTCGCTCGTGGCTGACCTCGGCATCGGGCTGTGCGGAAAGCAGACCGGCGAGCGTCACCGTCCCGCAACGGCCGGTTCCCAGGCCGAAGACCACCTGCTTGTCGCTCATCGCTTTCCTCGTCCCACGCTGCCGAGCCAGTGACCGAGACTGCCGAGACCCAGTACCGGACAAACGGCCAGGAAGATCAGAGCGTAGAGGCCGACCACCGCCGGTACGACCACCACAACGTTGCGACCGGCCAGCAGCCACCAGACCCCCGCGGCGGGCAGTGCGGCCAGGGCGGCCACCGCGACCAGGGCTACGGCCCGCCCCAGGGGCAGGAAGTGGGCCCCGACCCGGCTGGCCAGACGGCGGCGCAGGGCGACCAGCTCGACCCATGCTCCCGCGGCCGAGCCCAGTGCCAGGCCCAGGGCGCCCAGGCGCAGGGGACTGCCCGCCGCCAGGTCGCCGAAGAGTTCCGCGAGGCCATGTCGGTCGAGCAGCAGCATCGCCGGCACCGCCACCAGCGCCGAGACGCCGACCCTCAGGCCAGCGATCTTGGCCGGCACCACGGTCTCGCCCAGCGCAAAAAAGGCGTTCTGCAGCAGGCGCGACCAGGTGGTGGCCACCAGGCCCAGGGTGTAGCCCCCCAGCACCAGGGCCACCAGGATGTTGTCAGCCAGGGTGAAGCGCCCGGAGCGATAGATCGCGCCGACGATCAGCCAGCCGAAAGCCAGGTAGCCCACCGCGGTGGGCACCACGGCGAAGGCCATCTGAGCCAGGCTGCGGCGCAGGCGCTCGAGATAGTCATCGCCGGCACCGGCATGGCGGGAAAGCTCCGGTAGTTCCGCAGCCGCCACCGACATGCCGAACAGACTCACCGGCAGCAGGTAGAGCGTTGCAATTCATCGTGCAGCTTCCCTTCGTCGCCGGGGTGCTGCGCGGCTTTGCGCTGAGTTTCTCGCTGCGCGTCGGTGGCGTCAGAGAGGTGCTGCGGGCGGTGGGACCGGTGATCGCGGGGCGGGGAGTCTACCAGCTCTCCGCCTACC
>JALTMS010000547.1 GCA_027001345.1 Acidobacteriota bacterium
GACGATGATAGCATCCACCAGCGGTCAGGGCCCGGGGCGCGGCCGCTAACTTGTTGAGACAAAGTGCTTTGACAGGCTTCCCTCCCCGCGGTGTATGCTTTGCGGTCTTTCGACCGGAGCGCTGGCCTTCGGATCGAAGGTGAAGGCGAGGAGCGATGATTCTGGGTATCGGCGTCGATGTCATCGAGCTTGATCGGGTGCGACGGGTCATCGCGCGTCACGGAGATCGTTTCTTCGGACGCGTGCTGACCGAGCGGGAGCAGAGCTATTGCCTGCGGCATCGCGATCCGGGACCCAGCGTCGGCGCCCGATTCGCTGCCAAGGAGGCCTGGCTCAAGGCTCTGGGCACCGGACTGGCCGAGGGGATCGGCTGGCACGACGTGGAAGTGGTGCGCAAGGCCCACAACGATCCGCCCCGCTTCGAAGTGCACGGCCGGGCCGCCGAGCTGGCGGCCGCGCGCGGTGTGGTTGCCAGTCATCTCTCGATCTCCCACGAGCGTTCGGTCGCCGTGGCCTTCGTCGTGCTCGAGGGGCGGGCATGAACGGCGGAAAGCGCCAGCAGGGGTCGCTGCGCGGTTGGTTGCAGCGAGCGTTGGAGGCAATTGCCTGGTTTTCGGTCTTCCACCCGCGCTCGGTGCTCGTCGGTGTTGCCATCACCACTGCCATCGCGGGCTATCTGGCTGCCGATCTGCGCCTTTCCACCGACATCGATTCGCTGATACCCGACGACGTGCACACCGCCCAGCGCATGCGCGAACTCTTCCAGCGCTACGGCGGTGCCGAGCCGATCGTGGCGGCCATCTCCGGTCGGGGCGAAGAGGATCTCGATGAGCGCACCGAGCTGGCCCTGGCGCTGCGCGATCGTCTCGAGGAGTGCGAGAACGTTCAGGTCGTCGCCGGAATCTTCGGCGAGGATCCGTGGGCCTTGCTGGCCGGGCCCCAGGCACGTTCGTTGATGCTCTATCTCGCCCCGGATCAGCTCGACACGCTTGCCGAACAGCTCACGCCCGAGGCGATCGACGAGCGGGTGGTGGCCAATCGGGAGGCCCTGCTCTCGCCGCTCGGTCCGCTGACCACCCGGCTGCTGCGGGAGGATCCCCTGGGGCTGTCGGGTTTCCTCGTCTCTCGGCTGGCGCGGCTGAAAGGTGAATTGCGTATCGTGCCGCGGTCGGGACTGCTGGTCACCGAGGACGCCAGCTACGTGCTGCTGCTGATTCGACCCGAGGGGGCGGCGCATGACCTGCGCTTCGCCCGCGAGGTGCTCGGCGAAGTGGCCGAGGCAGCTCGTCTGGCTCTCGAGGACATGGAGATGGAAGGCACCGTGGGTCTCGGTCCATCGACCGAGCCGGGGAGCATCCACGTGGGTTTGACTGGCGCGCCGGCGGTGCTGGTCGACTATCAAAAGATTCTCTCGCGGGACATCCGCTCGATCTCGGTAGTGGCCTTCGTTGCTGTGATGGTGCTGTTTCTCTTCGCTTTTCGGCGGCTGGTCGGTGTGCTGGTGGCCGGGATTCCGCTGGTGGTCGGCCTGACATGGTCCCTCGGTTTCGCCTACCTGGCGATCGGCGAGATCAACGTCTTCACCGCCGGATCGGTGGCCATGCTTTGCGGTCTGGGAATCGATTTCACGATTCATCTCTACAATCGCTACCTGGAGGAGACCCACGCCGGCAAGGACATGTTTCGCGCCTTCGCCGCTGCCCACGGGGAGACGGGTCTGGGGATCCTTTCGGCTGCGGTGACCACCGCCTGGGCCTTCCTGGCCGCCGGCTTCTCCCGTTTTCAGGGATTGCGGCACCTGGGGCTGATCTGCGCGGCGGGCATCGGGCTGTCGCTGATCGCGGCGCTGTTGCTGGTGCCCGCGTTGACCGCGCTGGCCACCCGCTGGCGTCCCGAGCCCGACCGGCCCCGAGGCCTGGCTGGTTTCGGACTCGGTCCGGTGTTGAGGCTCGTGTTGCGCTATCCCGGCTGGGTGGCGGGAATCGGCCTGGTGGTGACCGCGGCACTGATCTGGCCGACCCTCAGCGTGCACCTCGACGAGGACTTCAGGAGATTTCGTCCGACGGGAGCCCCGAGTATCCGCCTGCAAATGGACATCAGTCGCCAGGTCGGCACCTCCCTGCAGCCGGTGGCGGCTCTGGTGCCGGGAGCGACCGACGGGGAGATTCTCGAAGCGTCGGCCGCGGTGGAAAAGCAGTTCCGCAAGTTGATCGGCGATGGAGAAAGTGCTCTGACGGTGGTGGTGGGGCCGGCCAGTGTGGTGCCTCCCCCTTCACAGCAGCAGGCCGCCCTCGAGCGGCTGCGAGCCCTGCGTGCGAGCGGAAAAATCCGCCCGGCGGAAGTGGAGGCCGAGTTGCTGGCGGCACTCGCGCGCCATGGCTTCCGCATCGATGAGCAGGCGCGCAAGGCCGCCGCGCGCCTGCGGCAGATGCTCGAGGTGAATCGCGAGCTGACCCTCGAACGGGCGGAGACGGGAGCGCTGGCGGATGTGCTGTCGGACCTGATCGTCGAAGGCGATGGGCAGCGCCGGGAAGGCCTGGTCATCGCCTATCCGCGTCCCAATGCTCGATCGCGAGATCTGGTCAATGCTCTCGAGAAGGCGGTCGAAGCTTCGGGCTACCGGGCGGACCTCGTCGGCGGTCGAGTGCTGAGCCAGGAACTCAAGCCATTGATTCTGCGCGATGGCGTGATGGCGGTGGCACTGACGGTGGTCGGCGTGCTGCTGATTCTCTTCCTGACCTTCCGCCGTCCCCTGCTGGTGGTGCTGACTTTCCTGCCCCTGGTGGTGGGGGTGGTGGGATCGGTGGGGCTGATGAATCTCTTCGGTCTCGACTTCAACCTGGTGAGTATTTCGATGGTGCCGCTGATCCTCGGTATCGGCATCGACAACGGCATCCACGTGGTCCACCGCTTTCTCGAGCATTCATCGGAGGATCTGGCAGAGGTCTTCGA
>JALTMS010000548.1 GCA_027001345.1 Acidobacteriota bacterium
GGGAGGTCGAACGTCCACGTCCCGCCCCCGACCTTCCTGCTCGTCACGACGCGGGTGCACTCCGAGGTCAGGGGACCTTCAGACGACCGGCCCTCCATTCTCGCAGGACCATCTCGGCGTCGAGCCCGACGAAAGGAGGCTCCGACGTCAGTGCTTCCAGCGCACGCGTAGCAGCCTCCTCATCGAGAGGCAGCAGGTGGGTTGCGGCCCAACATCGAACGTACGGATCCTCATGCCCGAGAAGACCCGTCAGCGCTGATCTTCCTCGATCAGAGGAGTCGCGAAGCGCTGCTAGAGCACGGATCAGCGCGTCATGGGCGGCGTTCGCCTCCTCATGATCTCCACGGTCCGTTGCTGCGCCCTGCATGGCCGCTGCTCGTGCGTATGCATCAACCGTATCTTCCTGCGTCATTTTCCAACCCCAAACTTGCGCAGAACCTGCTGACCAAAGGCGCGCTGCTGCTCGAAAGACTGGCCGCTGAGCCATTGCCGGACCGTTTGATCGCCCGTGAACGGCCGTTTCGACGAGTAGAATCCGCTGATCTTCCGATGGATGTCCGTGGGGATCGAGACGACGTTGTCGGCGTTGTGGATCGCCTCAGCACCGAACTGACCAACCTTCGACTGTTCGACGATGTGATGCCACTGCCTGCCCTCGCCGGCTGGCCCTAGTGCCCGCTTCAGCTTCGAGAACGAGCCAAATCCCCTCCTTGCGGCAAGGAGGGAATCGGACGCGGAATCGTACTGCGCAAGCTCGTAGCCCTGGTGCAGTTCGAGGGCTAGGGCAGCGGCACCCGCGACGTGGACCTGCTCGGGGAGGTCGAACGCCCAGACGCGGTTTTCGGTGCCCGCAGCCGAGTGCGCCGACGCGATCCCGGGCACGAGCAAGCTCGCCAGGACGCACAGCAGCGCAAGGATGGGCCATCGGGATCGCATGCCCCCAGTCTCGCGCATCGACGCGGCACCGGCAAGATCGGCGGCCAGCGATCGGCCAGCAGCTAAGGAAGAAAGGGCTCGCTCGGCCCCGACGCTCCACATCCTCGGCCGCATCGCCGTCACCTACGGCGTCAGCGCCGATGAGCTGGTCTTCGACGACGGCAAGGGCGTCGCCGGCACCAAGCTCGGCCCTGAGCTCCTCAGCCGCTTCGAGAAGGTCGCTCAGCTACCCGAGGACGAGAAGAACGCCGTCCTCCTCCTCCTCGACTCCGTCATCGCCAAGCACACCATCAGGAAGGTCATGGGCTCCTGAGGGACTCCACCGCTCCACCAGAGCCCAGATCCTCGGATCGTTCTCGCTGCCAGGAAACTCTTAGTCCGCCAAGACAACGAGTGAGCGGCCCTCGGAGATTGCGAACCGGATCACATCTGCGAGCTGCTCCAAACGCGGCCGCACTTCCGGGTTCAGCTCGCGCGAGCGGATCGCTGCCTCGACTTCCTCCAGGAACGCGGGCAGTTCCTCAACGGAAATCTCCGCGTCGGAGTAGTAGTCACACAGCCGCCCGAGCAACGGGAGGTTGCGCTGCCTCGCAAGCTCAACCACCTCCCAGTGCTCGTCAACACCGAAACCCACCGACCGGACGACCTGATCTTGGTCATCGAGGACAGTTACATCCAGGCTCACAGGCTGCTCTCCTACGGTCGGCCAGGGAAGGCCGTAACCAGGTTTCCGTTGGGACGAGTGATGATCGTCATGATCGAAGTAGGTCCTCCCACGTTCCGGTCGAAACCAATCTCCCGGCCAACGTCAAATGTGCGCGCGAAGTTTCCATTCGCCTGCCGGACCATCGGCTGCTGCGTGCCCGAACGGATCAATCCGGCTATGTCCTCACCAGCGTTGAACTTGCTCTTACCCGCGAACCTCGCAGCACCACCAGCAGCGTGACGCTCTAACGTGTGCGCAAGGCCCTTACCCGTGATGTTAATGGGCGGGTTGAGGAGCTTCGCTCCCCCCCTTGCGGCAAGGAGGGAATCGGACGCGGAATCGTACTTGCAGGGCTCGCATCCCCGGTGCAACTCAAGGGTTAGCGAGCGCTCGACCCCGACGCCGACATCATCCGCCAGGTCGAAAGCCCAGACGCGAGTCTCAGCGCCGGGAGCGGTCGTCGCCGACGCGATGCCCGGGACGAGCAGGCTCGCCAGGACAAAGAGGATCGCCAGATACGTCCCCCCGTTCACTCGACCATCTCCACCCAAGCGAGAAACCGTTCGATGATCTCTGCGAGGTTCCTCGGCCCTCCAAAACCCTTGAACTGGCCAGACCCAGTAGAGCACCGAATCCAGTCTGTGGCGGACCTCTCCTCGGTTGTCTCCGCGAGAACCTTATCGGATAGTTTCGTTCCGATCAGGTCAATCTCCACCGCCCATCCCGGGTTGTCGAGTGTCTCGATCTTGACGCCATACTGGTGCTCCCACTCCCCGTCACACTGGTTCTCATACCAGGACTGGAGCGAATCGAGCAGGTTACGCATCGGTCTACCCTCCCCCCAGGCGCCTAGCTGTCCGGATGTCCTGCTTGGTCGCAGGTCTCGTGATCTTGTCGCTGAGGTTGATCTTCCCGTTCGGCCCAACATTGATCGTCGCTTCGTGCACGTGCGGGGTCTCGATCCTCTGCCCTGTGGCCTTGTCAAAGTGACCCTTGCCGCGCAAGTCAATGTCGATCTGCTTCCCGCCAGCAGTCCGTCCAGAGACTCGGTTCCGCCCCAGCTGCCCTGCCAAGTCGTCCGCCATCTCTGCGGCTGTCTTACTTCCCCCCCTTGCGGCATCATCCACCAGGCTCGTTGTGCGTGATACTGCTCTTGCACCTCCTCTGATCGCTCCTTCGGCCAGCTCCTCGCCGCGCCGCCACAGCTTCCAGGCCTTCCAGGCCCGGCCCAGGAACCGCTTGACTATAACACCACCGGCGACGTCCATCACCGCCACGCCGGCAGCTTTCGTCGTTCCC
>JALTMS010000549.1 GCA_027001345.1 Acidobacteriota bacterium
GGTCGGAGGACCGGAGATGCCGCGGCCCGGCCCAAGGCCGTTCGGTAGGAGAGAGACAGACGACGAGAACATCAGGGGGGAAGCCGATCGGAAGGGGCCTCATTACGGGCCTGCTCGGCCGCGGCCCCGATCTGCTCCATCCCCTTCTTCGCCTGGGAGACCGCCGTGGCGATCTCGGCCGCGCCGTCGAGCACCTGCCGGTTTCCCTTGAGAACCTGGTCGGTCTCCGCCTCGACCACCACCAGGTTCTCGCTCACCGCCTGGGCCTTGTCGGCCTCGGCCAGGGCCACGTCGGCGATCTGGTTCAGCTCGGCCCTCACCACGGTCACCAGGTCCTGGATGGCCTTCACCTGGTCCTTGATCTGCTCGGCGTTCTCGGCTGCGTCGCTGGCCAGGTTCTGGATGTCGGTGGAAACGACAGCGAACCCTTTTCCGAACTCACCGGCCCGCGCGGCCTCCACCGCTCCGGTGACGGCCAGCATGCTCGTTTGGATCGCCACCGTGGCGATGCCGTCCACGATCTTGTCGATCCGGCGGCTCAGCACCTCCAGCTCCCGGACCGCGGCAAGGTTCTTGCGGCCGGTCTCTGCGGATTCGCGGATCCCCTGGATCATCTCCTCGACGCTCGCCTTGTTCTCGGCCACGAGTTGGGCGACGGATTCGCAGGTGGTCACGGTCTGTCGGGCCTTGGCCTCCGCAAGATCCGTGCTCTTCTCGATCTGGGTGATCCCGGCCACGGCCTCTTCCGCAGCCGAAGCCTGCTGCTCGGCACCCCGGTTGATCTGCTCGATCGCGGTCAGGATCTCATCCGAGGCTCTGTTGATCTCCTCCACCGCGGCCGACAGCTCCTCGGCCGCCGCGGCCACCTCCTCGGCACTCTTGGCGATGTCGGTGCTGTTCTTGAGCTCTTCTGCCAGCTCCTCGAGCTCTTGGGCCGCCTTCTCGCTCTCGCTCAGGGCCTGGCCCTGCTGATCCAGGCTCTTCAAGCATTCCTGGCACGCCGACGACTGCTCCTCGGCCGCGGCCGCGATCTGCTCGGTTCCTTTTTGGGCCTGCACCCCAGCCGTGGCCGCCTCGGCAGCGGCCTGGGCGATCTCATCGGCGCCGGCGCGAATCCCCTCCATGTCCGCCTTGATCTTGGAGAGCTGCTCGGTCACGGCACCGCCCTTCTCCACCTCGGCTCGCGCGGTCTCGGCCGCGGCCCTGACCCCCTCGGACACGGTCCGGGTGTTCGCCTGGACCTTCTCGATGAGGTCTGCGATGTCGGCCGCGTTCTTGGCGGAGGTCTCCGCAAGCCCCCGCACGGTGTCGGCCACCACGGCGAACCCCTTTCCGTGCTTACCGGCCCGGGCCGCCTCGATGGCCGCGTTCAGGGCGAGCAGGTTGGTCTGATCCGCGATGCGCATGACCGCCTTCACCGCCTCGGTGATGCGCTCGGCCTGTTTCTCGAGCTCGCCCATCCGTTCCACCGAGGCCATCTGACGCTTGGCCCCGGCTTTCACGTTCTCCACCAGGGTGGTGACCTCTGCCCCCACCCGGTCCAAAAGCTCTTGGAGCTCCGTGCTCTTCTTTCGGGACAGCTCCGCCACCTCTCCCTGCTGCTTCAGGCGGCCGGCCACCTGGTTCATGGCCGCGAGGCTCTCCTGGCAAGCGCCTGCGGCCTCTTCGGCGCCCCCCGCGATCTGCTCCATCGACCGGTTCAGCTCTTCTTGGGCGGCCACCGCCTCGGCGATCGCACTCGCGAGCTGCGTGGACGCCGACGAGATTCGTTCCGCCGCCTGCTGCTGTTTGGCCAACGTGCGCGCCCGGCGCCGCCGCTCCTCTGCCTCCCGCTTCGCAGCCGGGGACGATGTCGGTTTGGACGCTGTGTCGGAACGCGGTGTGGCGTGCTTTTTCAGACCCATCGCATCACTCCTTTGGCGAATGTCTGGGCGAGGAACCCTTTTTGTGCGCACGCTTTGTTGGTCGGATCGAGCGACCGGCTGCTCCCCTTGAGGGTGCTGCCGGCAAAACCCGGCTTTTTTGTTCTGTTTTTCGAACATCTCCCGCTTCCTTGGCAAGCCGGAACGGCAGGCGCACGGTCACGGTGGTTCCCTTTCCTTCTTCGCTGTCGATCTCCACCTGGGCCCCGTTGCGCTTGGCAGCCTCGTACGCGACGCTCAACCCCAGGCCGGTGCCCCCCGGCTTCGTGGTAAAAAACGGTGTGAACACCTCGTCGACGATGGCCTGGGGGATGCCCGGCCCGTCGTCCTCCACCACGATCTCCACGAACCCAAAAAACTCGTCCGTGTCGTACGGGATCTCCCGCGTATAGAAACGAACCGAGCCACCTCCGCACGCAGCGGCCTCGAACGCGTTCACCAGCAGATTCACGAAGCAGCTCTCCATCTCCGGTTCACTGACCTCCACCAAAAAGGAATCCGGCGGCGGGACGAGATCTGCGGCCACCCCGATCGGCTTTTTGGATAGGGCCTCCCGAAAAGACAGTCGCATGATCTCCGATAGCTTCGCCTCCCGGCGGAACGACAGGGGGCGGCCTCCGAAAAGCCGCACCGATTCGACCATGCTCTCTATGCGTTCGATCCCGTGCCGCAGGTCGTTCAGCAGATCGAGCATCTCAGCGACCGCCGCCTCGTCGGGAAACGACCCTTCCGACAGCCCCTTACGTGTCTCCTGGCAGAACCTCTCGAGCAACTCCGCATTTCCCTTGATAAACGTCAGGGGGTTATGGATCTCGTGGGCGAGCCCCGAAAGAAGCCGTCCCAATGCGGCCATCCGCCGTTCCCTCTCCTCCCTCTCCCGGAGTTTTGAGAGCTCTTGCTGCAGCCTGACCTTCTCCAGCGCCAACCCGCACCGCTGGAACGCCGGTTCCATCTGCCGAAGGAATTCCGACTCAGTGAATGGCTTCTCGATAAAGTTGGTTGCCCCGTGGCGAA
>JALTMS010000550.1 GCA_027001345.1 Acidobacteriota bacterium
CACCGGGCTGCGCCCGGCCAGCAGCACCCCCGCCAGGGCCTCCGCCGGAGCCAACGAGGGATCCGCCCGGCGCCGCAAGAAATACGTCGCCGTCGCCGGCACGGGCCACGGCGGCCGGCCGAAGAGCTCTTCCACCACGCCGCGGAAACCCCGTGCTCGACCCGCAGCCAGCCGCCGCCGGCAGCGCCCCACCGCTGGGGAATGCCCTGCGGGGCGCCTGAGCAGCCAACGCCCCAGCCGCTCCCGCACCCTGTCCACCCGGTTCCCGAGGGTTCCCGCCGCCAGCACCGCCGCCGCCAGTACCTCGTCGCCGGCCTCCAGCGCCGCCAGAGCCCGCTCGCACCCCGGCGCCTCTCGCAGGCAGGCGATACCCGCCACCACGGGCCAGCGGTGGCCGGGCTCGACCAGCACGCCCCCGGCGGCCAGAGGCCGCCACTCGAGGGGCCGACCGCTGACCGGCGAGCGGAGCAGGCGGCTGCCCGCGGCGAAGTCGCTGTAGATCTCCATCCCGGCCAACGTAGCCTCCCGAGGCCCATTGTCCACGACTTCCGGCACCCAGGGCTGTTCACCCGCGGTTGCCTTTTCCCGTGGGGGACCAGAATATCTCGCCAGAGTCTTCTTGTTCTCGCTGCGCCTGGCCTTTCCAGGCCGGGAGAGGAGTGTGGCATGTCGCTGAACGGCAAGACGGTCCTCATCACGGGCGGCACCGGTTCCTTCGGGCGGCGCTGCTCGCGGACCCTGCTCGAAGAGCACGACCCGGCCAAGGTGATCATCTTCAGCCGGGACGAACTCAAGCAGTACGAAATGCAGCAGGAGCTGAGCGACCCCCGCCTGCGTTTCTTCCTCGGCGACGTGCGCGACCCCGGTCGCCTGCGCCGAGCCTTCAAGGGGGTGGACGTGGTGATCCACGCCGCGGCCCTCAAGCAGGTGCCCGCCGCCGAGTACAACCCCTTCGAGGTGATCAAGACCAACGTCCTCGGCGCCGCCAACGTGGTCGACGCGGCTCTCGACTGCGGCGTCGAGCGGGTCATCGCCCTGTCCACCGACAAGGCCGCCAATCCGATCAACCTCTATGGAGCGAGCAAGCTCTGCCAGGACAAGCTGATCATCGCCGCCAACTCCTACGCGGGGGGCGGCGCTCCGCGTTTTTCGGTGGTGCGCTACGGCAACGTGGTGGGCTCCCGGGGTTCGGTGATCCCCTTCTTCCTCGCCCGCAGGCACAGCGGGGTGCTGCCGATCACCGACGAGCGCATGACCCGCTTCTGGATCACCCTCCCCGAGGGCGTGGCCTTCGTGCTGAACTGCCTGGAGACCATGCAGGGCGGCGAACTCTTCGTACCCAAGCTGCCGTCGATGCGCATCACCGACCTGGCCCGGGCCCTGGCCCCGGAATGTCGCTGGGAGATCACCGGCATCCGCCCCGGGGAGAAGCTCCACGAGACCATGGTCCCCGTCGATGACGCCCGGGCCACCCTCGAGTTCGACGACCACTTCGTGATCCAGCCCCTCTTCCCCTGGTGGCAGGCGGAAAAGGACCTGCTCGGCCGGGGAGGCAAGCCCTGCCCGGAAGGCTTTTCCTACTCCTCCGACTCCAACGACCGCTGGCTGAGCGAGGAGGAATTGCGGGAGATCGCCGATGGTCTCGAGTGAAAAGAGCGAGACCGAGTTCCTGCCCTACGGCCGCCAGAGTCTCGGCGAGGAAGAGATCGAAGCGGCCGTGCGGGTCCTGCGAGGCGCCTGGATCACCCAGGGCCCCGAAATCGAAGCTTTCGAGCAAGCCCTCTGCGAGCTGACCGGCGCCCGCCACGCCGTGGCGGTCTCCAGCGGCACCGCAGCCCTGCACCTGGCCTGTCTGGCCCTGGGCCTCGGCGAGGGCGACGCCGCGATCACCACTCCTCTGACCTTCGCCGCCACCTCCAACGCCGTGCTCTACTGCGGAGCGCGACCGCTCTTCGCCGACATCCGGGACGATACCTGGACCCTCGACCCCGAGGCGGTCACCGCCGTCGCCGAGGCCGCGGGCGAGAAGGTGCGAGGCCTGCTGCCCGTGCACTTCGCCGGCCTGCCCGCGGACGCCGAGCGCCTCGTGGAAGTGGCCCACGGGCGCGGCTGGTGGGTGATCGAGGACGGCTGCCACGCCCTCGGCGCCCAGTGGCGCGACGGCCAGGGCCGCTGGCGGGAGGTGGGCGACTCCCCGGCTGACGCCACGGTGCTCTCCTTCCACCCGGTCAAGCACATCACCACCGGCGAGGGCGGCGCCGTGCTCACCGGCCGCGAGGACGTGGCCCGCCGGGTGCGAGAGCTGCGCCACCACGGTATCGTCCGCGACCCTGCCCAGCTCGAGGGCAGCGGACCTGGCTGGTATCACGAGATGCAGCACCTGGGCTTCAACTACCGCATCACGGACATTCAGTGCGCCCTGGGCCGGGTGCAGCTCTCCCGCCTGCCCGGTTTCGTCGAGCGCCGCCGCCGGCTCGCCGCCCTCTACCGCGGCCACCTCGCAGGCGACCGGCGCATCCGCCTCCAGGCCGAGGATCCCGGCGCCCGCTCCTCGTGGCACCTGCTGGCCGTGCGGGTACCCCACCGGGACAGGGTCTACGACTTCCTCCGCACCCAGCGCATCGGCGCCCAGGTGCACTACCCGCTGGTGACTTCCCATCCCTACTACCGTCGCCTGGGCTATGCCCCGGAACTGTGTCCCGTGGCCGAGCGCCACGCGGCGGGCACCCTCTCTCTGCCCCTCTACCCCGACCTGGGCGAGGCCCAGGTGGAGCGGGTCTGCGAGACCCTGGTCCGTGCCCTCGACGCCGCCGAAGCTGCCGGAGACGGCTCTTGAGCCGCACCGTCGCCATCGTGCAGGCCCGGATGGGCTCGACCCGCCTGCCCGGCAAGGCCCTCGTGCCGATCGAGGGGCGGCCGATGATCGCCCGGGTGC
>JALTMS010000551.1:0-884 GCA_027001345.1 Acidobacteriota bacterium
CCTGACGACTCCGTTTCGCCTCCCGTACCGACGCTTCGATCACGATCGGTTCCCGTTGATCGGGACGGTAGCGCACGATGCGGACCTTGTCGGCGACCTGGAGCCTTCGGCCGCCCGCTGCCGCGATCGCATCGAGCAACCGGAGCGACTTGCCGGGTGCCAACTCGATCTCTTGCGGACGCCGGACCAGCCCCATCACGTAGACCGAGGCAGGGGAGCGGCGTTCGACGAGCACCGTATCCCCATCCCCAAGACGCACATCGCGAAGCCGCTCAGGATGCCGCAGGTCGACACGTTCGCCGACACCTCCCGAACGGGGTCGCTGGATCTTCACCCACGGTGCGGCGTCCTCGGTCAGTCCACCTGCCTGCACGAGCGCTGCCAGAAGGTGACATTCGCCGGCGGGGATCTCTTTGAGCCCCGGGTCGGCCACCGCTCCGATCACGGTGACACGAAATTGTCGGCGCGCCTCTCGGAGGATCGTCACTTGAGGCGATCGGTAGATACCTCGAGTCACCGCTGCATCCCGGATCGCCCCCTCAGCTTCTCCCAGTGTCATCCCGGCTACCGAAACAGGGCCGATGAGCGGCACCACAATGGTACCGTCGTCCCGAACGCGCAGGGCGACCTCCTGGTTTTCACGATCCAACCCAGGCCCGACTTCGACAAAGACGCGCAAGACGTCGCCGGAAACAATGCGAGGGTCGGGAACCGTCTGGGCAGCCAGTTGCGTCAGGTCGAACTCGGTGGCACTGGGGAGAGCGAGCGCCGACCACTGCGGCGGCAGAGAGTCGGGACGGTAGGTCGCGACCTCGTGGCAGGCAGGGAGCACGACGAGGAGCGCTAGCGCAAGCACCCACCTTCCGGCTCTTACCGCCGAAGGC
>JALTMS010000551.1:894-2934 GCA_027001345.1 Acidobacteriota bacterium
CGCCCCGGCCAGGGCCAGACCGACGACGATGGGGTCTCCGAAAAAGAGCTCGCTGATCGGACGTTGGCCACGCGTCACGCCAGGCTCGGTCACCATAACCGCTGCCTCGGCCGCACCCGGAGGGGCCGTGCCCGGCACCCAGACACGAACGACCGCCAGGTTCGAAGGTGTGGCCAATCTGAACACGCCGCCCCGCAATCCAGCGATCTGGAAGGTGCCATCCGGTTTCGTGGTTCCCGCCGGCAGCCACATGCCGTGATTTTCAATCCAAAGCGCCACGGCGGCCTGAGGCTTCCCGGCCGGATCGACGACGACGCCTCGGAGCAAGCCATCCGAGGATAGGGCGACGTCGCGAGGTGCCGAAGGAGGGCCGGCTGCTTCGATCCGCGCGGGCGCGATCTGGAAACCGACGACCAAGGCTAACGCGACAGGAATGAGTTGCCGTGCCGTAGAGGATCGCATGATGGTTCTTCCTCGTCTCTGAACAAACGATGGCCGTGTGGAAAGTGGAGGCGGGATCGTAACGGAAACCGGCCACCCACGAAAAGAGGAATCCGCCTTTGCCAGTTTCTCTTGACCGCGCTGCTGGTTCAAAGGTAGCCTCCCCGTTCGAGATCCCTGGCACGCGAGGACCGAAGCGATGGGCACTCCAGATCCTCTGATTGACATCCACTGCCATCTTCTGCCGGAAATCGATGACGGCTCGCAAAGTTGGGAAGAGTCGCTGGCTATGGCCCGACTGGCCGCCGCCGACGGCGTCACCGCCATCATCGCCACTCCGCACCAACTCGGCGCTTACCGCCACAACGATTCGGCCACCATCCGCAATCGGACCACTCGTCTGCAGGAGCGACTTCGCGAGGAAGGGTCGGCATTACGCGTCTACCCCGGCGCCGACATTCGGATCGAGGAAGACTTGATCGAGCGGCTGGATCACGGGGAACTGGTAACCCTGGCCGACCAAGGAGGTCACCTGCTCCTCGAATTCCCGCATGATGTCGTCATGCCGTTGGATGAGATCCTCGAGGCGCTGAGCCGGCGCCACATCCAGCCCATCTTGACGCACCCCGAGAGGAACCGCCACGTCCTTCACCGTCGGGCGTTCGTGGAACACCTGGTGGAAAAAGGCTGTCTCATTCAAGTCACTGCTGGAGCCCTCGTCGGGAGTTTTGGTCCAGACGTCCGATCCCTGGCCGAATGGCTCGTGTGCGAACGCCTGGTCCACTTTGTCGCTTCGGACGCCCATGGCAGCCGGTCGCGGCGACCGCTACTGAGCCGAGCCTTCCATCGCGTCGCCCAGTTGACCGACATCGAACTGGCGATCGAAGTTTTTTGCGAGAATCCTTACCGCGTCGTGCGCGGTGAAGTCGTCCCCTTGCTGGCTCGCGATCAGCGCCGCTACCGCTTCGCCCAATGGTTCCGATGGAGAAAGGCCGGCTAACTCCTTCACCGTTCTCGACAACCAACAGATCATGCCGAGGTCCATCCCTTTTTCACTCAATCGCCGCCACGGGATGCTCGTGATGTTGGGCACCGCCACGACTCTCGCCAGGAGTGCGTGCGGCCGTCCTTGGCAGGGCCAATGGCGCATCGGCTGTTGGAACATCCATACATCTTTTCCCGTCCGAAAAGAACCCCCACCCTTTGTTACGGTACTGCAAGCGTTGGAAGGCGAAGTACGACGGCAACTCGCACTCGAGGCTTCCCCTACCCCCATCGGCGTCATCATCTTGGGCGATCGGCGTGAGTACGATCGCTATCTCCGTACGTATTTCCCGAAGGCGCCCCGCCGACCAGCTCTGTTTCTTCAGGGGTCGGGCCCAGGGATCATTTTGACTTACCGTCGCGAGGGGCTGGCGACTGATCTTCGCCACGAAGCGACTCACGGCATCCTCCACCAGCAGTTGCCATTCGTTCCGCTGTGGCTTGATGAAGGATTGGCCGAGTACTTCGAGCTGCCGGTCCCTTCCGAACTGGAACACCACCCTCACGTTCCTCCGCTGCGCCGCGAACTGGCTCACGGACAGGTCCCCTCCCTTC
>JALTMS010000552.1 GCA_027001345.1 Acidobacteriota bacterium
CCCCTCACCTGGAGGTGGTGATCCGCCTCGAGAGCGAGGGGTGTCGATGACGTCGCGCCGGCACGGGCTGCTGCTGCTGCTCACTGCGGTGGTGGGCTGGGCAGCGCCGGCCGGGGCCGGCTGCCCCGTCGATGGGGCGGCCCGACTGCGAGACACGCGCCAGGAGATGGCCGAGCGGGCGCTGGCCGCCGCGGCATCGGGCGACCCTCGCTGCGTGGACAAGGGGCTGGCGCTGGCCAACGTCCTCGACCTCGATCCCGGCGCTCGAGCCTGCGTGGCGGCCGAAGCCCTGCAGGCCGGTGACGGGGACCTGCATGCTTTCCGCGCCGATCTCGAGTGGCGCTGCGGCCGTCCCCGGCGGGCCTACGGCGAGGCCCTGGCCGCCATCGGCGACGACCCGGAGGCGGCGCTGGGCTGGCTGGTGCTCGCCCGGGTGCTCGCCGCCCGCTTCCGCTTTTCCGCCGCCCGGGCTGCCGCCGAGCGTGCCGTGGCGCTGGCGCCCCGGAGCGCCCGGGTGTGGTTCACTCTGGCGGAGGTGGCGGCCGAGCGGCCGCGTCGGCGACAGGCCCTGGCGGCCTACCTCGAGCATGCTGCGGCGGCAGGTGAACCTCCCGAGCGCATCGCGGGGGCCCGGGACAACCTGCTGCTGATCGACGCCCTCGGCGATCGGCCGGTGTGGGTCGTGCGGCGCCGGGAGGTGCCGGGCCGCCTGCCTCTCGAACCCCTGGCGGGCCGCCCCGGCACCCTCCGCGGGTGGCTGGTGGAGATCGCCGTCGGCGGGCGACGGAAGGTGTCGGCGCTGCTCGACAGCGGCGCTTCGGGGTTGCACCTGGCACCCACCGCGCTGCGCCGGGTGCCGATGGAAGTCCTGACCCGGGGCACCCTCTTCGGCGGTGGCGGTAGCGGCAGTCATGCGGTGGTGCGCGGCCTGCTCGACGAACTGCGCCTCGGGCCGCTGACCTTCAGCTCGGCGCTGGCGGTGCGCTCGGCCGGATCCCTCGAAAGACACGGTGCCTATCAGGCGATCGTGGGCCTCGATGTGCTGGCTTCCGCGGGGGTGAGAGTGATCGTCGATCCCTTCACCAGGGAGGTCCGCCTCGCACTTCCCGATGCCGGGGGCGAGGAGCAAGGCGATCCCCTGGCGGTCGATCCGTGGCCCGAGGGGGAGGAGGGAGTGACCCTCTACCGGGTTGCGGGTCAGCTCCTGGTCGAGGCGGAGGTGGAAACACAGGCCGATCGGCGCCGGGCCCTGCTCCTGTTCGACACGGGAGCCAGCCGCTCATTGATCGATGGCGGCCTGCTCGACGAAATGGGACAGCGCTTTCGCCGGGGCTCCCGCAGGGCTTCCGCCTATGGGGGTCAGTTGGAACTTCTCGGTGAAGTGCCGCGCTTGCAGTTGGCAGTGGGCGGCAGCCGGCGGCACCTGAAGGGTGTCGGCGTCATCGACCTGGCGTCTCGTAGTCGTATCACCGGTGTGCGGGTCTGCGGTTTCATCGGTCTCGATCTCCTGGCTCGCCACGTCATGGAGATCGATCTCGGCCGCGGACGAGTGGTGCTGCGCCCGAGAGGAGGGCGTTCGCGGCGCTGAGTGGGACAGGCCGCTGTGGGATCAGGCGTCGGCGGGTGGAGCGCTGCGGCCAGGGGGACGGCGAATCGGGCCATGCTGACGCTCGAAGCGCTCGAGGTTCTCCTTGAGCGTGGCCAGCAGGGCGCGGGCGTGGGCCGGGGCGGTGATCACCCGGGCGACGATCTGGGGACCCGGCGGGAAGTCGGCGACGAAGTCGAGGATGAACTCGTCGGCACTGTGAGCGACGATCATCTTGTTGGCGTAGACGCCCTTGTGAGCCTGCTCGGAGATGCTGATGTTGACCGAGCGTGCGGCGGGCTTGCCCGTATTCTCCTGACCCATCTGATTTCCCCTTTGCCGGCGCTAGCGGCCCAGGGCCGCCCGGTCGAGCCTGCCCGCCAGGGCCAGCAAGGCACCCTCGACGCTCAGGCGTGGATTGCGATGAAAGATGTGGATTTCCGAGCGCAGCAGCTCCACCACTCGCAGGCGATCGTACAGGGCCGGGCCCGCGGCGTCGACGAAGCCCGTCAGTCGCTCCGCCTGGGAGCGGTCGAGCAGCCGCGGCTCGGCGCCGCTGGCCACGGCCTGACCGTCACGCATCAACTCGAGCAAGGCCTGGCAGGCGTTTTCTGCTGCCGCCGCGTCGCTGCCCAGGGCCTCGGCGACGGCCGTGGCCAGAGCCGCAGCCGAGCTGCCTTCGGACAGCTTCTCGATCGCCCGAATCCAGCTCTCACGCACCTTGTCCTCGGCAGCCGGATCCGCAGCCAGGGCCAGGGAGAGTCGGCCCCGACAGTAGCGGGCCCGCTCCGCGGCGTCGCTGGCCGGGTAACCCTGGTCGACGAGTAGCTGCTCGACGGTCTGCCGACCCAGCAGGCCGAAGCGCACCGCCTGCATGCGGGAGCGGACGGTGACGGGCAGGGCCCAGGGGTGGGCCGTGACCAGGATCAGCAGGCCCCAGGGGGGGGGCTCCTCGAGAACCTTGAGCAGGCTGTTGGCTGCCGCCGGCGTCAGCGAGTCGGCCGGCTCGATGATGTAGATCCGTCGCGGCAGCTCGAAAGGCTGCACTGAAAGAGAGAGTTCCACGTCCCGGGCCTGGAGCACCGAGATGCGGGTCTTGCCCTCCGGAATGCCCACGAAGCCGACGTCCGGGTAGACCTGGGCCCGGTCCTGGGCTGTCGAACGGCGGCGCAGCGCCGTCACCCCCGCGCTTTGCAGCACCCGCAGGCAGGGTGGGCATCGCCCGCAGGCCTGGTCGATCGTACCGCTGCGGCAGACCAGGCCAGCGGCCAGTCCCAGGGCGGCGCTGCGCTTGCCCACGCCCTCCGGCCCGCAAAAGAGCAGGGGAGGGATGGGGCCCTCAGCG
>JALTMS010000553.1 GCA_027001345.1 Acidobacteriota bacterium
AAGCTGCGCTACCCGGCCATGAGTGATGGCACCGAGCTGGTCAGCCGTTTCTTCTCCGCCAACGGCCAGACGGTCTACACCGGCCAGGGCGGCCTGGCGGTCAAGATCTACGACCTGACCGCCAACTGGGTCGGCCGGAACAACGTGGAAGTCAACTGGAAGACCTCCCTCGAGGACGGCGTGGTCGGCTTCTACGTCACCCGTTCCTTCACCGCGGACGGCAACTACCAGCGCGTTTCGAACCTGATTCGTGCCAACGGTGAGCCCTCCGCCTACAGCTTCATCGACTCCGTCCGGGCCCGCAGCGGCGCGGTCGCCGGTGTGTTCTATCGCATCGAGGCCATCGACGTGGACGATGAAGTCACCCTCTCCGGCACCACTCAGCTCGAGCTGCCGGCTCTCCCCGACGTGGAGAAGAAGATCCGCCAGATCCGTCGCCCCGTGCGTCGCTGATCTTCCCTTCATCGTTCGACCCGCAGGCCGCCTCCGGGCGGCCTGCTTTCTTTTTTGCTAGGCTCGTAGTCCGCAACCTGCCGGAGGATTGATGTGAGCGCCTTGCTGCTGTTATTCGCTCTTGCCGCCTCGACAGCCGACTCGCCGCCCCCCGCCACTGCGGCCGGTACATGGACCCCCGCGCCGGCCGGAGCGAGCACCCTGCTCCTGCTCAGCGGATCCGATCGGGGATATATCGAGCCCAAGCACTGCTGGGGACGACTGGGAGGCACGCGCTACCGAGGAGAACTGGCCCGCTGGCTCGACGAGACCAGCCCCGGCCTCGAGCGGGTGTGGCTGGGCACGGGCAACGTGGTGGCCACCGATCAGGACGATGGCAGCGTGGAAGCCGAGGTGATCTTCGAGCATCTCGACTCTCTGGGCTATTCGGCTGTCGGCGTTGGACCGATCGAAATTCGACAGTTGGGCCCCTTTCGGCTGAGGGAAGTGGCCCGACGGCTCTCGGTGCCGCTGCTGGCGACCAACCTGCGCGTTCACGAGACGGGTGGCAGCGCGTTTCAGGAAGCGGTGATGCTCGATACGCGCGCGGGCAAGATCCTGGTGCTGGCAGTCTTGCCCCACGAGCCTTCTCGCGCCTGGTTCGATCCGAAGGGGGGAACGATCGTGACCGTCGATCCGCAAGTCGCGATCAGGGACGTGCTCGAGCGCCGGGGTGACGAGGCAGATTTCGTGCTCCTGCTCTCCACCCTCCGGCAGTTCGAGGTGCACGACTTGCTCGAGCATGTCAGCGGCATCGACCTGGTCGTCGCCAGTGATGGACAGTTGGGCCGACGCCAGCCGGTCTTCGAGAGTGGGGTCCCCGTGCAGTGGGTCGGCGGCTTCGGGCACATCCTCGGACGCGCCTTCCTCGGCTCGCCCGGCAGGCTGCTGGCGACCGATGCCGTCGAGGTCCGCGGCGCGTTTCCCATCGACCCGATCAGCGGTCGCAGAGTCGACGAGCGGCCGTGACGCGCCAGGGGCTCGGGGTCGGCTTGACGGCAGCTTCCTGCGTCGCGCTGATTGTGCTCACCTGGCTGCCGATGCTCGGACTGCCCCTGACCGGCGCCGACTGCTGGCCGATCCTGGTGCAGGCCGCCCGGCCCCCCTCGCTGGTCCTGGGTCAGGTCTACCTGGAAGGACTGTGGGAGGGGGCCGATTTCTTTCGTCCCCTGTTGACCCTCGTCGCCGGAGTCGAGTGGCGGCTTTTCGGCGCCACGCCCTGGGCTTGGCACTCGTTGCGGCTGCTGGCACTGCTGTTGACGGCGCTGGGCTGCGGCGCCCTGGCCATGCGGGCCGGCGGCTCGCGATCGGCGGCGCTGGTCACCGGCTCACTGCTCTTCGCCCTGCACCCTCTCCAGTGGCAGACGGTGCCCGCGGTGGCGCGGGATGCCGACACCTTCGCCGCCTTGCTGGGCGTCGCCGGCCTGCTGGCCCTGCTTCCCGAAACCGGCCTCGGCCGGGGCCGCCGGATCGCCGGGGTGATCCTCCTGCTGGCCGCTCCCCTGGTCAAGGAGACGGGTCTGGTCATGCCGCTGGTGGGCGTGGTGGTGCTGATGATCTCGGCGTGGCGGGGGAGGGGCTCGACCTCTGCCGACAGGAGGCGCGAAGGCAGCCTCGCGCTGGTGCTGATGGGCGGATTGCTGGTGGAGATGGCGTGGCGATGGTGGCTGCTGGGATCCCTCGGCGGCTATCGGAGCGTGGTCCATCCGGCTGGCCTCGGCGTTCGACTCGGCCGCATGCTCCGTGGAGGGCTTGGCCCGGAAGGCGCCTGGCAGGCTCTGCTGGTGGCCGCGATCCTGGTCGGCACGCTGCTGGCGATCGGTCGGCTCCTTTCCGGGGCGCCACCCTCGAGCCAGTGGAGCGTGCTGCGCATCGGCTGCTGGTCGTGGCTGACGATCGCTCTGGCCGGGGCCCTGACGTCCCCACGGGCCGGCACGCGCCACGCCGAGGCCCTCCTGGCGCCCGCGGCAATCCTCGTCGGCGGTGCCATCGGGAGGGTCTGGGATCGCCGCCGCCAGCGGCCGGCCCTGTGGGCTTCGACGCTCACCGGAGTCCTCGTGGGTGCCGCGATTCTGCTCGGGCCGGGAATCGTCGAGCGCCTTTCCTGCCGCGCCTGGCGCCAGGCCGGGGAACTCGGTGACCGGGTGCTGGCGGCCAGCGCGTCGGCGGCCCGTGGGGCTCTCGAGACGCGTGCCCCGGTGGAAAGGCGCCTGACCGACCGCCGGATCCTCGCGCGGCCCCTCGGTCGTGGCGGGGGCGTCGAGGTGAAGATCACGCCCTTTCCCTATCGCCCACCCGGCGCATCGACAACGGTCATGGCGCTGATGCCTTACAGCGTGCGAGCCTACCTGCTCGCCCAAGGCATTGCGGAGCCGATTCGGGTGCTCCCGGGAAGGGGCCGACGCGGCGCCCCTCACTCAGAGCGTGATGCCGGAGGGAGGAAGACGGGAGACGAATAGGCTCCACTCCCGTCGGCCTGAAGCAGGCGCACTCGGTAGAGGTGAAGCCGGGTCGGATCGAGCTTCTGCTCGTCGATCCACTGGCCTTCGTATTTCCAGCTCCGTGGCTCCAGCGTCTGCCAGACCTCCTCGTCTCGCAGGATCTCGATCCGCGCCAGGCGCGTGGTTCCGCCACAGCGCACTCGCACTTCTCTCGGGCGGCCGGCGCCACCTTGCAGAACCGACCCCATCGGGCGTCCATCGACGGAAAACTCGAGGTAGATCCGGCGGGCCCCCATCGTCGCGTAGCTCGCTCTTTGGCGAATCGCGGCCAGCAGCGAGGCCCGATCGAGCCGCTCGGCACGCAGGGCGGTCAGGCCGGCCAGCGCGTAGGAGTGGATGCGCGCCACGTCGGAGCCGGGCCGGCCGAGATGGTTGTCCGACCCACCGAGCACGCCGGCCATGTAGCCCTGCTTCCAGGCGTCACTGACCCACCCATGGCTTCCGGGGCGCGACAGGGGCCAGGGGGAGTCCGCCCGCTCGCTCGAACCATGTCCCGAGGTGATCTCCACCGCCGGCTCCAGGTCCGGGGCGGTGCGTTCCCAGTCGGTGCCGAGGTGATCGACGGGATAGCCCGTGTGGTGCGGGACGGCTACGGCTCCCTTCCACGCGCGCAGCGCTTTCCAGAACGCCGGCCGGTCGGTGGCCTCGAGCATCAGCCCACCGTCGGAGCCCGGGAAGAGCACGTGCCGATGGTGATTGAGAAGGCGGGCTCCTGGACGATCGATGCCCGCGCCCCACTCCACGGCAACGAACGTGACGAAACGGCCGGGATCGTTCATCGACTCCGCCAGCCGTCGGGCCCGCTCCCACGTCCGGTGGCGAGCGTGAGACCAGTGGTGATCGGTGATCGCGACGAAGTCCAGCCCGGCCTCTTCCCGCGCCCAGCGATAGGCTTCCCGTGGAGCCCCGGCCGAATCCGAGGAAAAACGCGTGTGCGCTTGCAGGTCACCCCAGAACAGCGCCCGACTCTGGCGGTCGTCGGAAGGGAGCACCATCACCGGCCAGGCTCGGGTCTCGATGCCGGCAGCCTGCGGCCCGCGGATCCCGATCTGCTGCAGTCCCGGCGTGCGTAGGGTGACTTGTGCGCCAGCATGAGCCTGGCGCATCGACAGCCGCTCGGGCAACTCCGCCCGAGGATCCGTCGAGGTGAATTCCAGGTCGAGGTCAACGCCGCGGGCGGGATCGGCTCCCCGCGTCGCTGCGCGTGCGACGATCGCCACCGACACGGGGGAGCCGGCCCGTACCACCGAGGGCCCGCGGATTTCGATGCTGGCCGCTTCGAGGCTCTCGACCCGGCAGCAGCCGGCCAGCAGCGGGGCGGGGAGGCGGCCGCTACCCAGGGGAGCCGACAGCGCATCGAGATCCGCCGCAGACAATCGTCGCGCCTCCCCCTCGCATTCGATCTGGACTCCCGTGTCGGTCCCGCCCTCGATCTCGAGCGCCACCGATCGCAGGTTTCGAGGACCGGCGAGAGTCGACCAGGCCAGACGCTCACGGTCGAGAACGTCGCCCGCCGCGACGTCGAAGTGCCGGGCTTCGATGGACACCACGCGACCCGCCTCCACCGCAAGGCGACCGGTGAAGCGCGCCTGCCTCATTTTCGGCTGCGGCCAGGTCAGCAGGAGCTGCCACCTCTGAGCCGGTTCCGAGCGACACCCGGCGGCGACGAGCAGGAGAAGGCCCGCGGCCAGAACCCGCCACCCGTCGCCGCGGCTCATGGCTGTTTTTCCACTGACTCGAGGCACCTGGAGACGGCGTCCTCGGGGCATGGCTCGGCCGCCGTGTCGCCGAAGGCATCCACCTTTCCGGGATCGGCGATCCTGGCGCAGGTGACCGTCTTGGCATCACCGCCACCGGTCTGCGCCCCGCCCACGTAACCGATCGAGCGCAGACGCGCCTCGGCCTGCTCGACGATCTCCCGCGGAAGCATCGCCCGGGCCACGCCCAGTGCGCGCTCACGCCGGAGTTCCTCGGCCAGTGCGTGACGCATCTCGAGCAGGCGCTCGGGCTGGGCGGCAGAAATGTCGGTCGCCTCGCCCGGATCCTGCTGCAGATCGAAGAGCCACTCGCGACAGCGGCGATGTTCGATCAGGTACTTGTAGCGCGTGGTGCTCAGTGCCGTCCAGCAGCCCCGACGAATCGTGCGGCTGACAATGGCCCGCTCCTCGGCCGTCCCGTCGGGGGAGGCGGGAAGGGCAGGAAGATCGCCGAAAGTGGCCCCATCGATCCCGGCCACCTCGAGCAGACGGCGACCGACCCCCGCAGTGGAGACGACGCGATCGATGTGCCCGGCTTCTTTTCCCGGTCGGCGGATCATCAGCGGCACATGAATCAAGGTTTCGTCGAGGCGATTGGTGTGCCCCAACCAGCCATGCTCGAGGAAGGCTTCCCCATGGTCCGCCATCACGGCGACCACGGTCTGCTCTGCCAGTCCGAGTTGTTCGATCTGTTCGAGGATCTGTCCGAAATAGCGATCGGTGTAGGCCACCTCGCCTCGGTACTGACCCATGAACCACAGGGCCTGCTCGCGGCTGACCGGATTCTCGACCCATTTCAGGCACTGCACGTCTTGTCGGGGCGGCTGCCGGCCGGCCCGGAAATAGCCGTTCCAGGGTGCAGGAGGGATGTAGTTGTAGTGCGGGTCCCACAGATGCACCCAGATGAAGAAAGGCTCGTCTTTCCACTCCTCGAGACGTGCGAGCACCTTGCCGACCAGCGTGGGCGAGGAGAGGCGATTGTGGCCGAAGTTATCCTGATCGTAGACCTCGAAACCGCGAGCGAAGCCGTATTCCGCCCGCAAGGTCACGGCGGGCGTGAAGGCGGCGGTGCGATAGCCGGCGTCGCGGAAACGCTCGGCCAGGGTCGGCACGCTACTGGCCAGAGCCCGATCGTGCTCTTCGACGCCATGGACCTCCGCAGCCAACCCGGTCATCACGGACATCATGGCGGGTGTGGTCCATGGTGCTGCGCTGATCGCCCGTGAGTAGACCAGGGCGCCGCGCGAGAACTCGTCGATGGCCGGGGTCAATGGCCGCCCCGCGATCTGGGTACCCGGAACGTCCGCGCGCAGGGAATCGATCGAAATCAGTACCACGGAAGGCCGCGACGGTGTGCAACCCACGGCCGGTAGTAGAGCCAGGCCGAGTACCGCAAACAAGGCTCTCATGGCTGACGCTTCTTCTCGAAGTAATTGAAGTAGAAGCCGGGAAGGCGTGCGGTACGCAACTCGTAGTCTTGCAGAAGTCGCGGGTCGGCCCACATTTCACGCTCCGAAACGGACATCTTCAGGCGAGCTATCTGATCGATGGATGCAGGTCGATCGGTAAAGCGCGCGAACTGGAAGAGGATCACCTGCGGTCCGCGATCGAGAACATAGCCGCCATCACCTTTCTCGTGTCCCGGGGCACCGTGTCCCATCGAGGGCATCTCCCTGCGGGCGATGTGACGGTCGCACAGACCGTACATGTCGATGGTCGGCAAGTTGGATTCGTAAGGCAGAACCCCGGCGTTGCCGGTGGCCAGCCAGGCATCCGGCGGAAAATGCTCGCCGAGCCAGCGGCCGGCGGCACGATGCACGGGAAGCTGCGCTGCGCGCCAGGCAGCGAAACCCCGCGCATCGCCGCCGAGGGAATAGAGAACACCGCCCAGCACGAGGGTGCCACCGAGCAGAGCGAGAGCCGCTGTGCGATCGACGCGCAGGGCCCGAACACTCCGCAACAGGCCGATGCCCGCCAGACTGGCGAAGAAGACGCAGGGTGTGGCGAAGAAGCGGAAGGTGGGCTTGTAGTCCCCACCGACGATGGTGACGTAGACCAGGTAGATCGCGGCAAGCAGCAAGGCGGGCCAGACCCGGCCTCGCCGACGTCCCGTCAGCAAGAAGGCCGTACCGAGCGCGGCGGCCGCCAGCAGGGGCAGGGCGGCGACGCCGAATGACAGGAGATAGTCGAGGCCCCGCCCGACGGCCGCCATGCCACCGCCCACCTTCGCATGCGCCGTATTCGGCACCAGGTCGCCGTAATACGACCAGCGAAACGCGAAAAGCAGGCCGGTGGGCAAGGTGAAGGTGATCCAGCGCGGCAGGAAGCGTGGCGACAGTCTGCGAGACCTGCCCGCCCGAAGAAGGTCGGCCACTCCAAGGATGCCCGCGACCATCATGCCCTCGGGGCGCGTCCAGGCAGCCGCGGCAAGCAGGGCTCCGCTCAGCCAGCCGCTGCCAAAGTGGTCGTCTTCCTCCTGGAGATAGCGGGCGACGCTGAAGGCCACGAGCGCCGCAAATGCCGCGGTTTCGAGTCCCATGGCCGATTCGGCCATGAAGAACGGCAGGCTGGCCAGCAGACCGGCCGCCGCCCCGGCTGCGAGAGGCTGCTCGGGGTCGAGTCGGCGGGTCAGAACGAACGCCCCTGCCACAGCCGCCAGACCCGAGGCGATGCCGGCAGCTCGCGCGAAGGCGACGGGATCGAGGTGAAGAAGGTAGGGGAGGGCCAGCAGGAGCGTCCAGAGCATGTTCGTAAAGCCTTCGACACGCTCGCCGGGGTTGTAGACCAGCCCGGCCCCCTCGGCCAGATTGCGCGAATAGCGCATGCTGATGAAGGTGTCGTCCTGCAGGCACAGACCGAATGACAGGCCGTGGAACAGCGCGAGCCCGAGGGCTGCCAACAGCACTCCGATTGCCCAGCGTCGATCCGTCGTGGAACTCATCTGCTGCCTTTTTTCTTCCCGCCTCGAGTCGAGCGAATTCCCTGGAAGGACTCTGCTCGGCGCGCGAGTTCTCCTCCGGCGGCAGCGAGTACGGCGTCACTTCGCACGGCTCGCGTCAGCTCGGGTCCCGCAAGGGTGCGGAGATCGTCCAGCAGCTCCAGGGCGCGGGACGTGTCGCCGGTCTCCGCGGCCAGACGGAGCAGATCATATGTCAGGCCGGCGTTCCGCGGAGCTGCCTGGCGTGCCGTGACGAGCACCTCGATCGCTTTGCTCTTGTCTCCGTTCTGGGAGTAGATCTGGGCCAGCAGTCGCGAGAGGGCAGGCTGGCCGGGATGCGCCTCCAGCGCACGGGTCACTTCGACCAGCGCGGGACCGACCAGCGAGCGGGCGAGCAGAACCCGCGCACGAGTCAGGGCGTCCTGTACGGGGCTTCCCGTGCTGGGCAGGGACTTGACCAGCGCATCTGCCGCACGGTCCGCGTCTCCTCGGGCGAGCAGGATCTCGGCTGCCCTCGAATGCGGGTAGCGGTAACCGGGATCGGCCTCGAGAGCCGCTGCGTATCGTTGCAGCGCCTGATCTCCCTGGCCGAGAGCGGCATAGGCGTCTGCCAGCTTGGCCAGCAGCAGAGCGCGCGGTGCGCGAGGCGAGCGCAGGGCTCTTTCGTAGGCCTCCTTGGCGCGGTAGGCGTTGCCGGCCCCCTGGAGCAGATCCCCGCGCCACTCTTCGAGTTCCGGGGCGTCATCATCTCCGTCGAGGACCTTCTCGATCTCTGCGATCGCGGCCTCAGTGGCTCCCAACTCTTCGAGCAGCTCGGCGAGAAGCAGGCGCTGGCCCGGGTGGAGATTCTCCTCCGCCAGCTTCAGAGCGTCATCGATCAGGGATCGTCCACCGGCCGCACGAGCCAGCAGACGCAGGCGGTCGAGGCGCTCGACCAGGTCCCCGGGCTCTCCTGCCGCCACTTCCTTCAGCAAGCCCTCCACTTCGCCCTGATGCGAGTCTCCAGCGGCCAGGAGAGCTTCCAGGTGGAGTGAGCGAAGGGCCCATGCATCCGGTCGTTTCCGGCGGAGTTCGGCGACAACTGCCGCCGCCTGCTCGGGCTGCCCGCCGGCCAGCAGATCCGACGCACGCCGAACGTCGGCCAGGAAGCTCAGATCCTCCGACACCGGCGCACCATCGGCGGGAGTCAGCCCCGCGGCTCGAAGGCGTGCAGCGATGTCACTCCCGACCATTTCGAGCGCCTTGGCGCCATCGATCCGCTCACCTCCCGACGCCACCCAACGGCATCCATCCCGGACATCGAGAACGCCGCGTTCGGTCTGCACCACAGCTCTCGGCGCCAGGGCGTAGAGCCGGCGGGGCAGGAGTGTGATGCTCAGGGCGGGCCACGACGGCTGAGAAGAGCCCTCGAGACCTGCCTGGCGCAGGATCTCGCCGGGAAGCTGGGCCAGGCGACGCAAAGAAGTGGGGGGGGGATCGCTGACAGCGCCGTGAAAGACGACCGGAATCTCGACGATGGGGTCGATGAGAGTCAGGCCATGGCGAATCTCGTCACCGTCTCCGAGGCCCTCGCCGTGCACCGAGGCCACCACGATCAGGGCATCGTCCTCCCAGCCGTAGGTCCCGACAGTGGCAAGTACATCGGCCACGGCTCGATCGACCTGGGAGAGGGCCTTTTCCCATTCGGCACGGGGGTCTTCTGCCTGGGTCGCCACGGACGGCTCGGCAAAATGCAGCCAGGCGAAGAAGGGCCGGCGATCACGCTGCCGTCGAAGATCGGCGGAAAAGCGATCGACGAGCTGGCGCGAGGCCATCACGCCCCCTCGGCGTGGCCGAACTCGGCCCACCGCATCCTGCTCATCCTGGATGGCGGCATGGGCGGCAGGCCAGGAGGCGCCGAAATAGGAGTCGAAACCCCTGAGCAAGCCGGTCAGGGGCGAGATGTCGCCGTCGCCGATATAGGCCGCCGACCTGTAGCCCGCGCTCTGGAAGCGCACGGCGAGCGTTTCGACATCCGGGCCGATGCGAACCATGTCGGGCTCGAGCGCCGCGACGCGATCGGGATCTGCGCCGGCCAGCGCTGCGACCAGCGCGGGCACTGTGGTGGGGGCCGGAGCCAGCAGCGTCTGCACCTCGCCCAGTGCGGAGGTCTCCGGCATCCGGGTCTCGCTGACGCCGTCGGCTCGGAGCCCCGCAACGGTGATCAGGACCACCGCCTTGCCCCGCCCCCCGCAGCCGGGGGTCAGCAGAGCGAGGGCCAGCAGCAACGCCGCGCCGGCGTTCCAGCGCAAGATTCCGGTTCTCAACGCCTTACCCTCCATCCCGTCGAACCCCTGCCGACGTTCTGCCCGGACCTGACGGATCCACCGCAGGGGTCATTGTCGGCACTCGAGACGGTCAAAGCAAACCGCCGCCGGGCGGGATTGGGGCTACAATGGCCTGCCTTCCCGCCGGAGTCGGCCCCGGGAAGGCTGCCAAGTCGAGGAAACCGTGAACTGGGCTGAAGACGTCCAACATCACATCACCCAGCTCGAAGCCCAGCTCGAGTACGCCTTCAAGGACCGCGGCAAGCTGCGCCAGGCGCTGGTTCACCGTTCCTATGCCCACGAGCATGGCCTCGAAGAAGACAACGAACCGCTCGAGTTTCTCGGCGATGCCGTGCTCGGCTTCCTCGTCGCGGAGCGGATCGTCAGGCGGCGGCCGGAGATGGGAGAAGGGAACATGACCCGTCTGCGTTCCTCGCTGGTCAACACCCGCAACCTGGCTGAAGAGGCAAGCAAGATCGGTCTCGGCCAGGCGCTGCTGCTGGGCAAGGGCGAGGAGGGCACCGGCGGCAGGAGCAAGCCGGCACTGCTGGCCGATGGCTTCGAAGCCGTCATCGGTGCCCTTTTTCTCGACGGTGGCGTGCGCCCGGTGCGCCGCGTCGTGCGCCGGCTGTTTGCCGATCGTATCGAAAGCTGGCCCACCGACCACGCCGCGCAGATGGATGCCAAGACCCGCCTCCAGGAGTTCTGCCAGGCGCGCGGATGGCCGCTGCCGGTCTACCAGGTCACCGGCGAGAGCGGTCCCGACCACCAGCGACGTTTCACCATCGAAGTTCTGGTTCGGGGAGAGAGTGCCGGCCAGGGCTCGGGCACGGCCAAACGTCGCGCCGAACAGGCCGCCGCCGCCGCCGCCCTCGATCACCTCTCGGGTCCCCGGAACCACGGCAAGACGGCAGGCCCCCGCAAAGGGAGCCGGCACTGACCGGGCAGCGCCTCAGATCGGCGCTTCCCGATCCTGCTGATCCATCCGCTCGAGGAAGTCGGTCCCCACCAGACAGGGCCTGGGCTTGGAGCCGTCGGCCGGCCCGAGGATGCCTTCCTCTTCCATCTGATCGACGATCCGTGCCGCCCGGGAGTAGCCCAGGCGCATCTTCCGCTGCAAGAAAGAGGTGGAACCGTGGCCGGTGGCGATGACCAGGCGCACGGCCTTGCGGTAGACGGG
>JALTMS010000554.1 GCA_027001345.1 Acidobacteriota bacterium
GTCGACAATCCGACACCCCCCCCTCGCCGAGTGCTCGCAGGCTGAACACTCCGGCCCCTGGCGGACTTTTTTTTCGAACAGCCCCGACTCCCCCCGGATGGAGGGTCGCGCCGGACGGCACAGATTCGGACCTATTTTCACTTGCCCCGGACGGTCGAGCAGCGTAACTCTTCAGGCAGACCCGCAGGGGTGGAACTCCTTCGGGGTCCTCGAGGCCTTCCTGCTATGCTGGACGGCGTGCCGCCCGGGGCTCGAGCCCGAGCGGGAGGGAGGTGGCCCCGATGAAAGTGCCCCAAGCGCGTGTGGATCTCAGGCTGATGGATCTCGGCGCCGAGCTGATGCTCTGCGACGACGGCAAGAAGCTGGTTCATATCCTGAACTCCACGGCGCGGCGGATCTGGGACCTGTGCGACGGGACCCACGGCGTCGACGAGATAGCAGCGGAGATCTCGGCGATGTTTCCCGGGGTTGCCCAGGAGCGGGTGCTGGCCGATGTGCGGGCCGCACTCCGGGACCTGGAGGCCAAAGGGGTCATCGCCTGGGTCACGCAGGAGGTATCGCAACCGGGCGAGTGAGGCGTCGGGCAGAGCGCCCCACTGACGGACCCGGGGGAAGTAGCAGGGGATAAAGCCACCCTTCGGGGCGGCGCGGGAAGGAAGGTAAGCAATGGACACTCGTTGGAACCCCGACCAGGGTCAGGCGGGGCAGGATCTACCCCAGGACGAGCGGGGGTACGTCGCTCCGGAGATCCAGACCTACACTCCGGAGGAGTTTCTCAACCTGCTCGGTCCGGCCCAGGGCTACGGCGGAGCGGGTCCGGGCGGTGAGCGCGGCATCGGAAGAGGCATGCGCCTGTTCCCGGGGATGCGCTGAGGACGACCCGATCCAGACTCCGAAACGACGGCACGCTGCGGCGTGCCGTCTTCGTTTCCGAACGGTGGTCCGAAAACATCGCCGCCACGGGGCCGACATCCTTCCATTTCTTGACCGGCTCGGGGTCGTCAGGTAGCATCCCTGCCCCGATCGATCTGCGCGCCCGTAGCTCAATTGGATAGAGCATCTGACTACGGATCAGAAGGTTTGGGGTTCGAATCCCTACGGGCGCGCCACATCTCTCCCCCACTTCGAGGGGACCGGCGATGAACGACCTCCAGGCGATGGAAGCGGCCCTCGACCAGGCTCGTCGTGCAGCCGCTGACGGCGAGGTGCCCGTGGGAGCCGTGCTGCTCGCCTCGGGGGACGGCCGGCTGCTGGCGGCGGGGGCCAATCGCACCCTGAGCGATGCGGATCCCACCGCCCACGCCGAGATCGTCGTCCTGCGGGACGCAGCGGCGGCCAGCGGAGCCCCCCGCCTGCCCGGAACCACCCTCTACGTCACCCTCGAACCCTGCCTGATGTGCCTCGGCGCGATGGTTCACGCCCGCATCGACCGGGTGGTCTTCGCCGCCACCGATCCCAAGGTGGGCGCCACCCGGCGTTTCCAGGAGGTGCCGGTGGACTTTTTCGGCCTCAATCACCGCCTGGAGATCGAAGGCGGCCTGCTCGCCGAGCCCGCCGCGGAGCTGCTCCGCGACTTCTTCCGCCTGCGCCGGTGATCGCACGGGGGAGGCGTTCCGTCCGGCGGAAAGCCGCCCGTCGGAGCCCTCTCCCCCGCCGGAAACCAACGCTGGCCGGGCCGGAATCTCCATGCATAATAGGCGGGCTCTTCTCGGAGAGATGGCCGAGTGGTCGAAGGCGCACGCTTGGAAAGCGTGTGTGCGGGCAACCGTACCGAGGGTTCGAATCCCTCTCTCTCCGCCACGTTGCGCGAGATACCTCGGGACCCTGGAGTCCCGGGGAGAGCCTTTCGGGGCTCGCACCTGTGCAACCCGGCCCCGCGAACCCGGTCAGGCCCGGAAGGGAGCAGCCGTAAGCGGATCGCTGGGTGTGCCGCAGGCTCGTCGAGCCCCTCCAGATGAGAAGGTCCGGGCGCCTGCCGAGGGCTCCCGGACCTCCTCCACCATCCCGGGATCATCCGGGCACCGTGGGAGGCAAGTTCTTGTCGCGACTTCCCCTGGCCCGGGCCTGCCGGCCCCAGCGCTTTGCCGAGGTTCTCGGTCAGGCGGCACCGATCCGCGCCCTGGGCAGCGCCGCCCGAGAACGTAACCTGGCCTCGGCCTACATTTTTTCCGGCACCCGGGGGATCGGCAAGACCACCATCGCCCGCATCTTCGCCAAGACGCTCAACTGCGCCGAAGGCCCCGCCGAGGACTGCTGCGACGCCTGCGAGGCCTGCATCGAGATCCGGGAGGGCAAGAGCCTCGACGTGCTCGAGATGGATGCGGCGACCCACACCGGCATCGACGACATTCGGGAGTTGCGGGAGGGAGCCCAGTATCCGCCGAGCAAGGAGCGCCACCGGGTGTTCATCCTCGACGAGGCGCACCAGCTCTCCGCCTCGGCCTGGAACGGCCTGCTGAAGATCCTCGAAGAGCCGCCTCCGTGGTGCGTGTTCCTCTTCTGCACCACCGAGCCCCACAAGATTCCGGCCACCATCGAGTCGCGCTCGCTGCACTTCGCCTTCCGCAGTCCCACCCCGGCCCAGCTCCGCGACCACCTGGCCACGGTCGCTGCGGGCGCCGAGATCGAGGTCGAGCCCGCGGCCCTCGACCTGCTGGTCAAGGCCGCCGATGGCTCGGTCCGCGACGGCCTGTCGGCCCTCGACCAGGCCCGGGCGGTAGGGGGCACGCCTCTGAGCGCCGACGCGGTGCGCGAAGCCCTGGGCCTGGTGCCCGGAGAAGCGGTCGAGCACTACCTGCGGGCGGTGACCGGAGGCGACGCGGCGGGGGCGCTGGCCGGCGTCGCGGATCTCGAAGACGAGGGCCAGGATCTGCGGGCCTTCACTGCCGAGGTGCTGGAGTCGGTCCGGCGCCTGGCCC
>JALTMS010000555.1 GCA_027001345.1 Acidobacteriota bacterium
GCTCGAGCACCTGGGCTGGAAGGAAGCCGCCGAGCTGATCAACAACGGGATGGCCAGGTCGATCCGCCAGGGCGTGGTGACGTACGATCTGGCGCGCCTGATGCGTCGTGAGGGTCGCGACGACGTCACCGAGGTGTCCTGTTCCGGTTTCGGCGAGGCCATCGTCGAGCGGATGTGAGTGTTCTCCGGCAGCCGCCCGCCCGATGCGGAGGGCGGCTGCCCCCTCTGCGGTCGCCTGTGGCCGCTACCGGATCGTGGCCATGATCGTCTGGCTCGAGACAGGTGCAGATCCCCAGCGTGTCCAGCAAGAGCTGGCCGATCTCGGTCTGTGGGCAATTCGCCTCGACGGCGCCGACGGCGCCCTCGGTTTCTCCGTACAGCCCTGGTCGCGCAAGGTCCCCCTCGAATGGCTCGAGGGAATCGAGGGCGTCGCTTCGGTGGCCGCCCCGACGTCGACTCACCGGCTGGTGGATGCCTCCACGCTGCCGCTGGAAGTGGCCGGCGCGGAGTTCGGCGGCGAGCTGCCGGTGCTGATGGCCGGTCCCTGCAGCGTGGAGAGCGCCGAGCAGATCGATCGCGTCGCCGGCCACCTGGCCGCCAGCGGCGTGCACTTCCTGCGGGGAGGAGCCTTCAAACCCCGCACCTCTCCTTACGCCTTCCAGGGCCACGGAGAGCCCGCCCTGAGCTGGCTGCGCAAGGCCGCCGACACCCACGGCCTGAAGGTGGTCACCGAAGCGATGAGCGAGGCCTCGGTGCCGGCGGTGGCCGAGACCGCCGACCTGATCCAGGTCGGCTCGCGCAACATGCACAACAGCGCCCTGCTGCAGGCGATCGCCCATACGGGCAAGCCGGTGCTGCTCAAACGAGGCATGGCGGCAACGGTGGAAGAGTGGTTGCAAGCGGGCGAATACCTGCTGTTCCACGGAGCCTCCGGCGTGGTGTTCTGCGAGCGTGGTATCCGTTCTTTCGACGCCTCGACCCGCAACCTGCTCGACCTCGGCGCGGTGGCCCTGCTGAGGCACGTCCATCGCTTGCCGGTGGTGGTCGATCCCTCCCATGCCCTCGGTCGCCGGGATCTGGTCGCTCCCCTGGCCCGCGCGGCGCTGGCCGCCGGCGCCGTCGGGCTGATCGTCGAGATCCACCCCTCCCCCGGCCAGGCTCTGAGCGATGGTCCCCAGGCGCTGAGTCTCGATGATTTCGACCGGCTCGCCGCCGAAGTCAAGGCGTTCGCGCCGGGCATGCCCCGGGTGACGCCAGCGGCCTCCGAGACCCCTCGGCGCGCCAGTCCCCACCGATGAGCGCACCGCCCCAGCGGCTGGACCGCGCCGAGGGCGAGGAGATCCGCGGCGGCAGCGGGAGAATGTTCGACGGCATCGCTCGCCGCTACGACCTGCTCAATCGCCTGACATCCTTCGGCCTCGATCTGCGCTGGCGGCGCGAAACGGTGCGGGCGCTGGGGAAGCTGGGCGCCGGCCCCGTGCTCGACCTGGCCACGGGCACTGCAGACCTGGCCCTGGCCATCGCCCGGAGCCATCCCCAGGTGAGGGTGATCGGCCTCGATCCCTCAGCGGCCATGCTCGAGCAGGGACGGACCAAGATCGCCCGAGCCGGCCTGGCTCGCCGCATCGAACTCCAGCGTGGCGCAGCGGAGTCCCTGCCCCTGCCATCGGCTTCGGTGGCCGCGGTGACCATCGCCTTCGGCATCCGCAACGTCCCCGACCGGCCGCGAGCCCTGCGAGAGATGGCCCGGGTCACCCGCCGGGGAGGTCGTATCGCGATCCTCGAACTGACCGAGCCCCATCGCGGCCCGCTCGCTCCCCTCGCTCGCTTCCACGTCCGGCGGGTCGTTCCGCTGCTCGGCGCCCTGCTCTCCGGTGCCCGAGAATACGGCTACCTGCGGGACTCCATCGGTGCCTTTCCGACCCCGGAGCGCTTCGCTCGGCAGATGGGCGACGCCGGGCTCGAGGTGCTCGCCGTCAGGCCGATGACCTTCGGCGCCTGCTGTCTGTTCGTCGCCACCCCGGGAGATGGATCATGACCCACGCCGGCCTGGCGAGCCGGGCCCCGGACTGGGCTGCGGACCTCGAGCAGATCCTGGTCGACGGGGCTTGCCGGCCGACGATCTGCACCGTCTCGGCCCCCGCCGTCGCCCTGCCGGCCCTCGGTGACGCCTTCTCGCAAGCACCGGGAGCGGTCTGGGCGGAAACCGAGGACCACGGCTGGGTAGCCTGCGAGGTGGCGCGAGCCCTCCCTCGGGGCGCAGCCAGTGACGCCGGCTGGGCCCGGGCGGTCGAACACTACCTCGACCGCTTCGAAGGACACGAAGCGATGGCCGTCGCCGCCCTGGCTTTCGCCGGCGGGCCGCCGACCCCGGAGGCGGGCTTCGGCTTTGGCACCGATATGGTCTTCGTGCCCCGCTGGCTCTACCGCCGCCGGGGGGAGCACGCTGATCTGAGCCTCTGCCTCGAGGGCGGCGAGACCGCGGCCCGACGCGAAGCCCTGCGGGGGGCCCTCGAACAGTGGACACACCTGCTGGCCGCCGCTCCCACCCCCAGCGCGCTTCCCGCGGTACTCGAGCGGCGGGAGGTGCCCACGGCCTCGGGCTGGCGGGAGATGGTCCGCCAGGCCCTCGAGGCGCTCGACACCGGCGAGGTGGAAAAGGTCGTGCTCTCCCGCCGCCTGCACCTGCGCCTGGCCGCCACGCCGCCGAAGCATGAGATCCTCGCCCGCCTGGCCGCCGCCTCCCCCCATGCCACCACCTTCGCCATCCGCTGCCGGGGTGCAACGCTGCTCGGAGCGAGCCCCGAAGTGCTCGTCGTACGTCGCGGCCTCGAGGTGCGCAGCGAGGCCCTGGCGGGTTCCGCGGCGGGCTGCGATCAGCTGGTCACCACCAAGAATCTGGCCGAGCACGCTCTGAC
>JALTMS010000556.1 GCA_027001345.1 Acidobacteriota bacterium
GTCCCGGCCGAGCCGCAGCGTCAGGCCGTCGCTGGCGAGGCCCCACAGCGCGTCGTCGGAGGCGTTCAGGAACTCCTGGAGCAGCCCGAAGCCGCTGCGGCGCCGGCCTTCACCCGGGCCGCGTTCAGCAAGCTCGGCCAGGGGCGTGTCGAGCCCTGACCCACTCGGCACCACGACCACGGGCACCCGCGCGCCGAGCGCGAAGAAGCGGATGGGGTAGTGGCGCTCGCCCATGATGACCGGGGGGCCCTCGACCAGGGTGTCGAAGCCGAAGACATCGCGCAGCAGGCGGTCGACGAAGCGGTTGGTCAGGGCGCCCGGATCGGCGTCGGTCGCACGGCCCGCCTCCAGATCGGACCAGGCCGCCTGGGCGATCCGCCAGTAGCGGCCGATCTCGTCGCGCAGGTTCAGCCCCCGGGGGATGTCGTAGTCCGCTTCGGTCTGGGTGCCGGCCTGGAGCTGGGCGACCTTGGCGAGCCACTCCGCAGCCAGCAGCCCGCCCTCGATGGTGAGCGCGTCGAAGGCGATGCGGGCGGAGGCGTCGGTGAACCGTCGAGGGGCCATGCGTCACCCCACCCGCGGGAGCAGCACGTAGACGCCGATCACGTCCGGCCGTGGGAGCGCCTGCACCGATGCGCCACCGGTCGCCTTGCTCGCCTCGCGCACCCGCTGGTGGTCCTTCAGCAGGGCCGTGGCTCGCTCGGCCGCGTAGCCCTCCAGGTCGGCCGCGCGATCCTCCACCAGGGCCAGGGCGCGGGCCGCTTCCCGGGCGCGCACATGGGGAGGTGGATCGCCGGCGGGCGGAAGCGCCAGCAGCTCCAAGGCGTCGGAGCCGGACAGTCGCAGGCTGGATGCGGCGCCGGTCCACGCCAGGGCGGTCGCTTCTTCGACCAGCAGGGTGGTCTCCTTCCGGCTCTTGCGAACCAACAGCCGGTGCCGCAGGCGCAGCAGGACGATGATGGTCCGTGCTGCCACCCCCTGGGAGATCCAGCAACCGACCCGTCCGAGCACCGAGGGGTCGTCGTCGCCCTCCTCCGAGGACAGGGAGCGCTCGAGCAGGGTCTCGGCGAGGATCGCCACCAGCGGGTGGCTGCGCTGGATCGGTCGGCACCTGGGGGCAGGCGGGTAGTCGAAGTCGACCCACACCGTGCCGGCGAGACCCTCGGACGCCAGCCGCTCCCGGACCTCCTCGGGCAGCGCGTCCGTGGGCACGGTGTAGCCGCGCCCGCGCTGCTCCAGGCCCGATCCCAGGCGAGCCAGCGCCCGACCGGTGAAGCGCTGCACGTCGTCGCGTCCGCCGATGGCGGACAGGCTCTTGCGCCACTCAGGGAGCACCTCGCCGGGCTTGAACCGTCGCTGGGCGAACACGGTGCGGCTCTTCTTCGCCTTGTCCTCGGCGCTCTTCCAGAGTTCGTCGAACAGCTTCAACTGCGTACCGGTTCCGGCATCCGACCGGCCCCGCCGACGGAGCAGCACAGCCTTGAGCAGGGCCTGGGTCAGCGTGCGCCCCGTGTCGGGGACGGGGACGGGTACACCCAACTCCTTGCGGATCCGGGCCGCCTTGCGCAGGATCACCTTGAGCACCGCGCCGTCCACCGGGTTGTTCGCGCCGTACAGCAGCGTGGCGCGCACCACCGGGCTCGACTGCCCGAAGCGATCCACCCGCCCTTCGCGTTGCTCGTGGCGGGTGGGGTTCCACGACAGGTCGTAGTGGACGACGGCGTCGAAGTGTGCCTGGAGGTTGATGCCCTCGGACAGGCAGTCGGTGGCCACCAGTACGCGACCGTTGTCGGACTCTCCCAGTCGTGCCACCTGTTCCTCGCGTTCCACCGGCGGCATCTCGCCGGTGATCACGCCGACCGTCACGCCATCGAGTGCGCCGTCCAAGTGTCGCCCGACGTAGTGAGCGGTGGCGATGAAGCGACAGAAGACCACGACGCTGAAGCCGTCGTCCAGCAACCGCCGGACCTCCTTGGCGGCCACGCCCAGCTTGGGGTCACCGGTGGCACCGGCCAGGTCCTGGGCGGCGGCGATCAGCGAGGCCAGGGCCGGGTCGTCGCCCCCCGCGGCCGGCTCCACGTCGTCGTCGAACAGCACATCGCCATCACCATCGAAGATGCGGGCCAGCAGCTCTTCCCGTTCATCGGCTCCCAGATCTTCTCCCGCGCGGGTGCGGAGTGCGAGCACGGCCGCCATCGGGCTCGATGCCGCGCAGCGCAGCAAGGCCAGGGTGCCCCAGAAGTTGAGGCGCTGGCGCTGCTCGTCGCCCGCATCGGCTTCGACCAGCTCGGCACAGTAGTCGAGCACGGCGTTGAAGAAGTCTTCCCAGGCGCCGCTGAGCAGGTAGGTCAGCTCCCGAGTCTCCCGCCGCGGGAACAACTTGTCTTCGTGCCACTCAGCGATGTCGGCCCGTCGGCGCTGCACGAAGTGCCGTGCGAGTCGTTCGCGCAGGCGTTCCCGTTCGGCACCTGCGAGATCCGCCAGGCGCTCGAAGCGGGCGTCGAGCAACCCGAGCAGACGGTAGAAGGCGGCGTCGTCTCCGCTGTGGGGGGTCGCGGTGAGCAGGACCAGGTGGCGGCCGGCACCCGCGGACAGGCCCTTGAGCAGCTCGTAGCGCTGGTGCCGTCCTCGGCCCGTGGACGCGCAGGTGTGGGCCTCGTCGACGATCACGAAGTCGGGGCAGGCGTGCAGGAAGTGGTCTCGCCGATCCCGGCTCTTGATGTAGTCCAGGCTGACGATGGTGTGGGGATGGACCTCGAAGATGCTGATCCCAGGAGGGATGCTCCGCTCCAGCCGTCGGGCGCTGGACGCGGTGACCGCCACCGCCCGGATGTTGAAGCGGACTTCCAGCTCGGTGACCCATTGCTCCACGAGGTGGGGCGGACAGAGCACGGTTGTACGGTCGATCTCGTCGCGGT
>JALTMS010000557.1 GCA_027001345.1 Acidobacteriota bacterium
GGAGCTGGCCGCCCAGGTCTCCCGTTTCGACCTCGGGCCCCAGGGCAAGGTGCTCTCCGATGCGCTCGGACCGCCGCCCCCCGGCTATCACCTGACGATCGTCAGGGGGTGGATCCGCGCTCCGGGAGCCGTGGTGGCCGTCTGGGACATCAACGACGCCAAGGCTCTCGCCCAGTTGGAGAGTGTCGGCTGGGAGTGCTTCCGCCTCCGGGTGCTCGACGCCGCCGACCAGGTTCTCGCCGAGCACCGGCCGGCCCGGCGCTCGGGAACCTACCACGTCGCTCTCGATTCCCATCCCCGGGCCGTACGACTGGTGATCGGCATCGAGCGAGAAGACGGCTTCTTCCAGACCCTGGCCCGTTCCGGGTGGGTGCGCATGCCGCCGTCGCCGGAGTTTCGCCGAGAAGGGCCGGTGCAGACGGCCCACCTCGATCCGGACCTCGACCGCCGGGCGCTGCTCGCCGCCGAGCCGCCGCCCCGCCCCGGGCACGATCCGGGTACCGGGCGCCTCGGCCCCGGCGTTCGCCTCGGTGGGCGTCTCGGTGTGGCGGCCCGGGCGGCCGACGACCCGGGTGATCGTCGCCGTGCCGCCGCCGCCCTCGAGCGGACGCCGGAAGATCACCATCGGGCACCGGCCACCGGAGTGGCCGAAGGGGCGCCGCCGCCGGATGCTGCCGGTGGATCTCCGGTTTCGACGGATCCGCACCATCAGCGACTCGAGCCGGGCGAGTCGACCCCGACTTCCCCGCGCAAGTGGGGACCGACCTCTCCCGCCGGACCCTACTCGAGGCCGGAAAGCGGGGGATGATGAGCGGCCCCGGCGCCCTGGTCCTGGTGCTCCATGCCCACTTGCCCTGGGTACGCCATCCCGAGCTGCCTTTCTACATGGAAGAGCACTGGCTCTACGAGGCGATTGCCGAAACCTACCTGCCGTTGATCGAGGCCCTGCGGGCCCTCGAGCGCGACGGTGTTCCGGCGCGACTGACGATCGACGTTTCCCCCACCGTCGCCGCGATGCTCGACGATGCGCTCCTGCGAGAGCGGACGCTGAAATACTTCGACAACCTGCTCGGTCTGGTGGCCAAGGAGAAACGTCGAACGGCGGGGGACGATGGCCTGCACCCGGTGGTGCTGTTCTACGAGCAGAGACTCGAGCGTCTGCGCGCCTTGTTCGTGGAAATCGATCGGCACATTCCCGGCGAACTCGCGCGCCTCGAGCAGGTCGGTCTGCTCGAACTGGCTACCTGTGCCGGAACCCATCCGCTGCTGCCGATGCTGATGGAGCGTCCGGGTCTCGTGCGCGGTCACGTGCGAACCGCGGTGCGCGAACACCGCCGCCTCTTCGGCCGTTCCCCACGGGGCATCTGGTTGCCGGAATGCGCCTACGCTCCGGGCCTCGATCGCTACCTGGCCGAGGCTGATCTGCGCTGGTTCATCGTCGATGCTCACGGTCTGCTGGCTGCCGACCCCACGCCGTTGCGGGGGGTTCACGCACCGGTCTACACCGAATATGGCGTGGCGGCCTTCGCCCGTGATCTCGAGCCGGCGCGCCAGGTGTGGTCAGCCGAGGCCGGCTACCCCGGCGATCCACTCTACCGGGAGTTCTACCGGGACGTGGGCTGGGATCTGCCCCTCGAGCAGGTGCGTGAGCACATCGATCCCGATGGCACGCGGATGTTCACCGGGCTGAAATACTATCGCATTACCGGGCGAGGTGATCATCGCGAGCCCTACCATCCCGGCTGGGCCCGGCAGCGCGCCCATGACCACGCTGGACATTTCTTCGATTGCCGGGTGGCCGATGCCCGCCACTTGGCCGAGCGCCTCGGGGTGCCGGCGGTGATCACCAGTCCTTACGATGCCGAACTCTTCGGTCACTGGTGGTTCGAGGGGCCGTGGTTCCTCGAATCGTTGCTGCGCAAGATCGCCTACGACACCGATCTTCTCGATGCCCTCAGCCCGATGGATGTTCTCGAACGCTGGCCCGAGCAGCAAGTCGTTGCCCTCGAGGCGAGCACCTGGGGCGCGGGGGGATATTTCGATGTCTGGCTCGGAGCCTCCAACGAGTGGTGCATGCCTCACCTGGTGGGCGTGGGAGAGCGCTTCATTTCCCAGTTGCGTCGTCTCGAGGGACGTGATGCCGCCAGCGACAGGGTTCTCGCCCAGATGGCGCGAGAGATGATGCTGGCCCAGTCCAGCGACTGGCCGTTTCTGATGAGCACCGGGACGGCGGTGGACTACGCACGCCGGCGCTTCATCGAACACGTCCAGCGCTTCAATCGCCTCGACGCGATGCTCGAATCGGGGCAGATCGACGAGGAGTTCCTCGCCCTGTGCGAGCAGCGCGATGGTCTGTTTCCTTCCCTCGAGCTGGCCGACTTCGCCTGACCCGGTTGATGCACGAGCAGTGATGGAGTCTGCCTGATGGAGTCGCTGACCGACAAGCTTTCTCGTCTGCGCGTCGTGGTGGTCGAGCCGACCTACGACGGTAACCTCGGACAGCTCGCCCGGGCGATGAGCAACTTCGGTCTGACCCGCCTGCACCTGGTCGAGGGCAGCGCCGACCCGGCATCCGACGAGGCCCGCTGGTATGCCCGTGACGAGGCCCGGTCGATTCTCGATCGGAGCGAGCGCCACGGGAGTCTGCTCGATGCGGTGGCGGATTGCCGGATGGTGATCGCCACCTCCCGTCGCCTCGGGCGCCGCCGAGGTCCGGTGCAGACACCGGTCGAACTCTTCGACGAGCTGAAGCCCTGGAACGATCCCTGGGAGACCGCCATCGTCTTCGGTCGCGAAGCTCATGGCCTGTCCACCGCCGAACTCGACCTCTGCCAACGGGTGATCTGGATTCCCACCGATCCGGCTCATCCCTCGATGAATCTCGCCCACTCGGTGGCGGTGGTGGGCTACGCCCTGGCCACCGCGGTGCGGGCCGGAGACTACGGTGGGCTCGACGACGATCCGGCCGACCTGGCCGATCGCCAGAGTGTCGAGGCGATGTTTCAGCATGCCCGTCGGGTCTGGATACGCATCGGTTACCTGCACTATCAGAATCCCGACGCGATCCTGCGGGCGTGGCGCAAGCTTTTCGCCCGCACGGGACTGACCAGCCGCGACCTGCGCGTGATCCGCGCACTGCTGCACCAGACCGAATGGGTCGCCAAGGTGGCGGGAATCCCGCCTGGTGGGCCGGAGGAGGCCCCGAAAGAACTGTTCGACAAGCACCGCGAAGGTCTGCGGGATTCCGGGGAAAGCGGCTGAACCCACCATGTTCGCGAGATCTCGGGCCGGACCTCTCGGCCGGTCGGCAGTCAACGCGATTGGAAACAGGCGCTTGCCAGTGGGTCGGGACGAAACCCGGATCGCGCTGGCGGCATCCGAGAGCGAGACTGGAAGGAGACGTTTTTTTCGCTATCGTGGGGTCGGCGTGGCGTCGGCCCGGGCGCATCGTTTTGCGGAGTGAGCATGTCTCGAGATGATCATCGCAGCCTTCATCCGGCCGAGCAGAACATCCGCTATTTGCAGCAAGGACGCGAGTTGCTCGCAGGTCTTTCCACGGAACTCTACTCGCGCTGCGTGCTGACAGGAGCGAGCGGCTCGGTGGGAGGACAGTTTCGGCACTGCATCGACTACTACCACTGCCTGCTGCGCGACGCGGCTTCCGCTCGCATCGACTACGACCGGCGGGAGCGGAATCCGGCACTCGAACAGGATCCCGCCGCGGCCCGGGAAGCGCTGGCGGATCTCGAGCGGCGGCTCGCCGAGATCGACGGGGATCTCGCTCGCCGGGTGGTGGAGGTCAAGGCCGACCGCTTCGGCGTCGGTGCCGCAGCGCGCTCCGAGTGGGTTGGATCGACCCTCGAGCGGGAGCTGCTCTTCCTGCTTTCCCACACCGTGCACCACTTCGCTCTGATCGGCCTGATGCTCCGTCAACTCGGTGCGCCGGTGGATCCCACCTTCGGTGTGGCGCCCTCGACCCTCGAGCACTGGGGAGACTCGACCCAGTGTGCACGTTGAGCTGGCTGCTCGGTGAAGACGGTTACGAAGTGCATTTCAATCGAGATGAGTCGCGTTCCCGGCCGGCGGCCCGTCCGCCTGTCATCAGCGAGGTGAGCGGTCGTCGCGTCCTGGCTCCAACCGACGCTCAGGCCGGTGGCACGTGGATCGCCGTCAACAATGCGGGTCTGGGACTGGCCCTGCTCAATCGCTACGACGGCGGGCAGGCTCGGGGAGCGCGCAGTCGGGGTCTGCTGGTCCGCGAGCTGGCCAGCCTCGCCTCGCCGCGGGCCGTCAGCGATGCACTCGACACGGCTTGCCTGACGCCCTTCGGTCCTTTTGAACTGGCGCTCTTCTTTCCCGGTCAGGCGGTCCGCTGCTGGTCCTGGGACGGTCGCCGGCTGTCCCCACGGGTGCTCGGAGACGGCGATGTGCCGCTGACCTCTTCGGGCTTCGATGCCGATGGCGTACGCGAGTGCCGCCGGAAAGTGTTCGGTGAGGCGGGAATGCCGGCGGCCGGCACCGACCTGGCCGCTGTGCACCGCAGCCACCTGCCCGAGAAGGGGCCCTACTCGGTGTGCATGCATCGTTCCGATGCGGTGACCGTCAGCTATACCCGACTGCGGGTCGATGCCCGGCAGGCAGAGATGGACTACCTTCCCGGCTCGCCCTGTCGCGCTGCGAGGTCGGTGCGGCGTCGGCTGGCGCTGGAGCCCGAGCGGTGAGCCCGCTCCGCCGCTGGCGTCGTCGCCTGGCGGGCTGGTCGCTGCGCTGGCGACGCTGGGAATTCTGGCCTTTGTGGGCCTTCTATCCGCCGATCGTGATCTGGGTCTCGTGGCTAGTGCTACGCCACGGAGGGGTGTCGGTGTTCACCGCAGTCAACACGGGGCTGTGGAAGGCAGGCGTGATCGGCGCATCGAAGAGCCGAATCCTCGCGGCCCTGGCCTCGTGCAGCGATCTGGTGGCGCGCTCCCGGCTGCTCGCTCCCGACGACGACCTCGATCGTCGCTGCGAGAGTCTGGCCCAGGCGATGGGTGCCCTGGATGTGCACTGGCCGGTGGTGCTCAAGCCCGATCGCGGAGCGCGCGGGCAGGGGGTGGGAATCGTTCGGGGGCCGAGCAGGCCCGCGCCCACCTGGCGATCGAGACCGGTCCGCTGGTGCTGCAAGAGTACGTTCCCGGTCACGAGTACGGCGTGTTCTACGCCCGTTTGCCCGGCGAGGCTCGGGGGCGGATTTTCTCGATCACCGACAAGCGTCCGGCGGTGGTTGTCGGCGATGGCCGACGTAGCATCGAGGAACTGATCTATGACGATCCTCGAGCGGTGGCCCTGGCGCGGATCTACTGCGAGAACCTGCGGGAGCGGCTCGAGGAGGTGCCCGCCCCAGGCCAGCGGGTGCCGCTCGGTGAGCTGGGCACCCATTGCCGGGGTGCGATCTTCCTCGACGGTCATCACCTCTGGACCGAGGCTCTCGAGCGGGCGGTCGATCGGCTGGCCTCGGCCGCGGAGGGCTTTCACTTCGGCCGCTTCGACCTCCGGGCCTGTTCCGAACGGGCCCTGCGCGAAGGCCGCTTCAAGGCCATCGAACTCAACGGCCTGGTCTCCGAGGCGGCCCATGTCTACGACCCCTCCTATTCGCTGCTGGCGGCCTACCGCGTGCTCTTCCGGCAGTGGGCCTTGGCGGCCGAAATCGGCCGGCGACAGCGGCGCCGGGGCTATCCGGGAACGGGCTTCCGGCAGGTCCTGCGGGCGGCTCTCGACATCCGACGGGGTGTGGCGGCCGGGCGCTGACTTGCGGCCGCGGGCGGGCGGTGGAACGATGATCCGCCATGCCTGCCGCCGACCTCGACATCGCCACCCGCGGAGCGGGACTCTATGAGATCACCAGCCTCGTGGCCCGCGCGGTGGCGGACAGCGGCGTGGACGAGGGAGTGGCGGTGGTCTTCGTTCGGCACACCAGTGCCAGCCTGCTGATCCAGGAAAATGCGGATCCCTCGGTGCAGCGGGATCTGCTGGCCTTTTTCGAAGGCCTGGCGCCCGAGTCGGGAGGCTGGGAGCACGCGTCGGAAGGCCCCGACGACATGCCGGCCCATCTCCGCGCAGCCCTGACCCACACTTCAGAGGTGATTCCCGTGGCAGGAGGACGGCTGCTGCTGGGCACCTGGCAGGGCCTCTACCTCTTCGAGCACCGGCGCGCACCCCACACCCGCCGGGTGCACGTGCGGATCCTGGCAGACCGATGAGCCGCGCTGGGAAACCTGGCGGCCGTCAGGTCGGTGTGCTCTTCCTGATCGTCTTCATCGACCTGGTGGGGTTCGGGATGGTGATTCCGATCCTGCCCCTCTACGCCGAGAAGTACGATCCACCCGGCTGGCTCTTCGGCCTGTTCATGGCTTCCTTTTCCGCCATGCAGTTCATCTTTTCTCCCCTTCTCGGCGGACTCTCCGATCGGATCGGCCGCCGGCCGGTGCTGGTCATTTCGATGGCTGGTGCCGCGGTGGGTTATGCCCTGCTGGCGGTGGCGGACTCGATGACCCTGCTCTTCGCCTCGCGCATCGTGGCGGGCGTCTGCGGAGCCAACATCGCCACCGCCCAGGCGGTGATTGCCGATCTGACGGGTCCCGAGGGACGGACCCGGGCGATGGGCATCATCGGCGCAGCCTTCGGTCTGGGATTCATCTTCGGGCCGGCTCTCGGAGGCCTGCTGGTGCACTACGGCGAGGCCTGGCCCGGCGTGGCCGCCAGCGTGGCATCGCTGACCGCCGCAGCCCTGGTGTTCATCCTGCTTCCCGAGACCCGCACTCTGCGCGAGGGTCCCGCACCGCCTCGCAGGCGCCTCGACTGGGCGGTACTGACCGAGGTGCTGCGCGATCCGCTGCTCGGGTTGTGCCTGTTGCTGATCCTGCTGGTGATCACGGCGTTCTCGGCCTTCGAGACCACCTTCGCCCAGTTCTTGCTGGCGGTCTATGGTTTCGAGCCGCGACAGATCGCTTTCCTCTTCGTCTATGCCGGTGTGCTGGCGGCCATCGTGCAGGGCGGCCTGGTGGGCCGCCTGTCGCGCCGCTTCGGCGAGGCGCGGCTGATCGTCTTTGGCGTGGTGCTCGCCGGGCTGTCCCTCGGGGCCCTGCCACTGGTCGGCAGCTTGCCCGTGATGCTGGTGGTGCTTGCCGGCCTGGCCCTGGGTATCGGAGTGACCACTCCCAGCCTGGCCTCGTTGACCTCGCAGCTGGCTCCCGCCGACCGGGTGGGCCGGGTGATGGGGCAGTACCAGTCCCTGTCGAGTCTGGGCCGGATCATCGGCCCCTTCGTCGCCGAGATCGCCTTCGCGGCGAGCATCGGTCTGCCCAGCTTTGCCGGAAGCACTCTGCTGGCGACCGGGGCGTGCCTGGCCCTGCTGCTGCTCCTTCGTCTGCGCAAGATGGGTCGTTTGACGCCTGTCGGTGGGGCTGGCTAGGCTCATGCCGATGAGCGAGCAGGGGCAGCGCGGCACGGCGTCGATCCGCATCACCGAGGTGGGTCCGCGAGACGGCCTGCAAAACGAACGACGGGTGCTGGATGTCAGCCAGCGGGTCGAGCTGGTCGAGCGCCTGGCTGACGCCGGGCTGAAGGAAATCGAGATCGGCTCGTTCGTCCACCCCCGCTGGGTCCCCCAGATGAGTGACACCGAAGCAGTGGCGGCTCGAGTCCGCCGCCGGCCCGGAGTGATCTACTGGGGCCTGATCCCCAACATGCGCGGGCTCGAGCGGGCGATCGATGCGGGGTTGACTCACGTCGCCACGGTGATGTCCGCCAGCGAGACGCACAACCGCAAGAACATCAATCGGACCCGGGAGCAGAGCCTGGCCGAGATTCGCGCCATCGCCGAGCAGGTGGCTGCCCGGGGGATGGTCCTGCGGACGTACGTCTCCACGGCCTTCGGTTGTCCCTTCGAGGGCGCGGTGGACTTCGAGCAGGTGCTGAGCCTGGTCCGGGCGCTGGCCGATCTGGATCCCGAGGGAATCTCCCTGGGGGACACCATCGGTGTCGGACAGCCCGAGCGCATCGAAGCGGGCTGCCGCCGGGCTCTCGAGGTGCTCGGAGCCGATCGCCTCGTGCTGCACCTTCACGACACCCAGGGGCTGGCCCTGGCCAATGCGCTGGTGGCCGTGCAGGCCGGGGTGCGTCGCCTGGATTCCTCGGTCGGTGGGACTGGCGGCTGTCCCTACGCCCCCGGAGCGTCGGGCAACGTGGGCACCGAAGACCTGGTCAACCTGCTCGAAGGTCTGGGCCTGGCGACCGGCGTGGCGCTCGACCGCCTGGTGACCACCTCGCGCTGGCTCGAGCAGTCGGTGGGCGTGCGCCTCTCGTCGCGCTACTACCGCTACGCCCTGGCTCGCTCGTTCTATGGTACGGCGTCGGCCTGAGCGGAGTCGCGGATCGGATCCCGGGCAGGGTGACGGCGCACGAGGACGGCCTGTCGCCTCTCGCCGCGCATCATCTCGAGCGGCTGCCAGCAGCCCCGTTTGCACAGGTCGCGGAAGGGGGCCAGTTCGTCGGCCGCCAGTTCGAGGTAGATCAGGCTCTGCTCGTCGACCGCCGCCTCGAGGGAGGCGAGCCAGTCCAGGCTCTGCCCCGGGTGTTCGAGGTGCACCAGATCCCAGCGTTCGCCGCTGGGCAGATGGCCCGGCCGCGGGCCGCCGACCGAGCGGCGTGGGCAGGGCGGGGCGTCGGGATCCAGGGCATCTCCCAGTGCGTCCGAAGGGCAGAGCAGCCAGGTCTGCGCTTCGGGGTGCGCGAAGTGCGCGTAGAAGGCGGCTGACGGTCCCACCTCGCAGCCACCGACGAGCAGGATGCGCGGCCGGGGCGGCAGCAGGCCGAGCACTCTGTCGAGTTCCTCGCTCCGGGGCAGCCGCCCGCGTATCAGTTCCTGCTGGAAGTCCGCCACCGGATCGTCGATGTGAAAGACCAGGCGCGTGCCCCGGTGCTCGACCGTGGCGACGATCTCGAGCCGGCGGCTGGCACGGGCCAGGTGCTCGCGCACCGCGGCGCGCCAGCGGGAGGCGCCGAGGCTCCTGGGGCCTCCCGCGTGGGTTCCTCGCCGGTTGTGAAACAGCGGGTGGTCGATCTTCCGGCAGCGACCATCGGACCAGACGCGCAGGTAGTAGTCGAAGTCCTCGCCGGTGTCGAGGCGTTCGTCGAAGGGGTGCGCGAGGGCCACCGACGTGCGCACGAAGTGACCCATCTGCAAGGTCAGGAAGGGGTCGTTGAGCACGATCAGGAGCAGGTCATCGGTGGGGCCGAGCTGACCGGGCCGCAGCTCGGGTTCGGGCGTGGCGGCGGAGAAGGCCGAGATCATGCCCCAAAGACCATCGACGGCATCGGCATGCCGCGCGTGGTTCCGGAAGGCGTGGCGGTCCATCAGGTCGTCGGCATCGAGGAAAAAGAGCCACGGAACGCCGCTGGCCGCCGCTCGGGCGACGCCCTGGTTGCGGGCTTTCGAGCGTCCGAGTCGGCCTTCGCCATCGTCGATGGCGATCCATTGCCAGTTGGCGAAGATGCCCGGATCCTCGGCGAAGGCCGCGGCCACCGAGTCCCGCGCCTCGGCTGCGAGCTGCTGGTGACCCGGGCCGATCGGGGTGATCACCGCGCAGTCGGGCTGCCGTGGCTGGTGGTGCGGGGCTGGCCGATCAGCGCTCATCATCACCTCCCGCGCCCATGCTATCTTGCTTCGATAGAGCTTCGGGAGAGAAAACGTGCCCCGGCACCGGGGGTTCGACAGTGGGAGGTGGCCGGTGCGAAAAGGTCGGCGGAGTGTTCTCGACGGGCCGCGGACGGCGATCAGCGACCGGCCTTTCGTCGTGTTGCTCGTGGGATTGCGCATCAACAAGTGGTGGCGGCTCGACCATGTCTGGCAGGCTCTGCGCGCCTTCCGGCTGCTGCACCGCGACCTCGAGCGAGATCCGGCCTCCGGTCTGCTGGCCTCGGAGCGCTGGTGGGGCAACCCACTGCTCAGCATCCAGTACTGGGAGTCGTGGGAACGCCTGGAGACGTGGGCTCGCCGTGGCGACGGGCTCCACCGGCGCGTCTGGATCGACTACGCCCAGCGCCTGCGCGCCGCTGGCTCCATAGGGGTCTGGCACGAGACCTACCTGGTCCGTCCGGGAAGCTACGAGACGGTTTACAATGCGATGCCCGCTTTCGGCCTGGGATGCGCGGTCTCCTCGCTGATCCCGGCCAGGGGGCGCGCCGGGCGGGCGGCTGGGCGTATCGCGCTGGGCAAGCAGGACTTGACGCCATCTTCGTCAAAGCCCATGCTGGGCGGGGCAAAGGGCGGAGGAGGACCGCACCCAAAGTGAGCGCCAAGATCCTGATCGTCGAGGATGACCGGGTCACGCTGCGCCTGGTCGAGAGGCTGTTGCAGTCCCGCGGCTACCAGGTGGTGGGTACACCGACCGCCGAGGGTGCGATCGAGCATCTCGAGCAGGCGGAGTTCGACCTGTTGATCCTCGACGTGGGCCTGCCGGGAATCGACGGTATCACCTTCTGTCGCGAGTTGCGGGCCAAGTGGTTCCTTCCGGTGATCATGCTCACTGCTCGCAGTGGTTCGAGGGAAAAGGTCGAAGGGCTCGAAGTCGGTGCCGACGACTACCTGACCAAGCCTTTCGAATCCGACGAGTTGCTCGCCCGGGTCAGGGCCCAGTTGCGGCGCGCGCGAGACTACGGTGTGCAGCCTTCGCGGCCCGATCGCATCGACCTCGGTGACGTGGTGCTCGACTTCACCGAGCGTGATGCGGTGGTGCGTGGCCGGCGTGCCGGGCTGACCCGACGGGAGTTCGAAGTCCTGGCCTACCTGGCTCGTGATCCCGGTCGGCCGATGCCGCGCGAGCAGGTTTTCGAGAGCGTCTGGGGCTTTGCCGAAGAATTCAACACCAACAGTCTCGACGTGATCATCCACCGCATTCGCAAGAAGATCGAAGAGGATGCTTCGCGACCGCGCTACCTTTTGACCGTGCGAGGCTTCGGTTACAGACTCAGCGATCCGGCGGCGGATGCTTCGACCGCGTAAGTTGTTTTCGGCGGCCGGCGAATCCACCCCCACCCCCAAAAAGCGAGGCCGCCGGATGGCGGCCTCGGCGATGAGTTACCGGG
>JALTMS010000558.1 GCA_027001345.1 Acidobacteriota bacterium
GCTGATAAAGTCGCTCCTTCCCTCGCCGTGGAGTCTCTCCCAGTTGCGCAAGCACCGCTCGGAGCAAGCCCGATCCGGTCAAGTGCGTCAAATGGCAGTAAACCGCTTCGCAACGCTGAGGCGAAAGGCCATGCAGGAACTGCTTGATCAAGGCCGATTTCCCCAGGCCGCTCGCGCCGGTCAGCAAGCCCAACGTGCCGTTGTCGACGAGGAAGTCCAGACGTGCCCGTGCTTCCTGCATCCTCGTATCCTCCCAAATCGCCTCGACCGGCGAGTGCTCCATAAATGGTTGTTGCTTCAACTTGAAATGATCCAAAAACATCAGCTTCTCCTTTTCGTCATCAAGACTTCAATTTCAAACAGGACATTGGTAATCGTCGCGCCGCCGTCTTGATTGCAGCGCGATACGGCTTCCTTGAGATCCTTGCCATTGAGCATGGAAAAACGCTCGAGCACCGCTTCCATGGCCTCGAGTTCCTTCGTGCTGAACGCCGATACACCCCCCTTGCGTCCAAGTAGCCTGGCCAACTCGCGGCTGAACGTGGCGGTCGACCACCGGGCGCGCCGTTGCGCCGATCGATAGTCGAGTCCACAGTCGACCTCCTGCGAGGTGATCTTCGAATCAAGCTTCTTCAAAGCGTCGAGATAAGCCTTTCCCGCCTTGCGTTTGGACTTCTTCACATCGCGTTCCCGATCCGCACGAGGCTTGCGGTTGTGAAGATGCCCGACACCCAAATAGATGCCGTGCGGCGAGAAGAGTTCGATTTCCCGCATCTCGGAGAACGGATCGTACTGAACGATCACTTTTCGCTTCTTCAAGGACGCATCGACTGCGTAAAACCGGTTGTCAATCCGCACATCGAGGAAGTCGGGATCGACTCGGCGAGTTTCCCGCCGAGCGAAGATCGCGGAAACCTCCTTGAGGTTGACGTGTCGTTTGAACTTGACGCCATGCTCGTACCGCTGCTTGGGAGCCTCTTTCGTCTCCGCGTTGGGAGACTCGTGATAGGCGACTCGCAGCCACGATTGGAGATTCCGGTTCAGCTCGTCCAGCGTCACGAGGTCGTCCTGCTCGGAGATCTCGGTTTCCAATTGAGTCTGGATCGTGAGGAAGAACCGTTCGATCAGTCCTCCCGCCGGTGCATCTCTCGGCGGCCGGTGGCGTAGGCGGATATTGAGTTGGGTGCAAGCCAGCCTGAGTGCCTTGGAGTGGTAGATCTTGGCGTTGTCGACATACAACTCCCGGCTTGCTCCACACCGCCCCCATGCTCGCAGCAGCGAATCGAGCATCACATCGAGATTCTCGCGAACGTAGTATCGAGCGTCGACGATATAGCGGCTGTGACAGTCGATCCATGCCGAGAGCCTGGTCGCGCATACTCTTTTGTTGACATAGACCTTGGGGCCGTGTTCGAAGTCGCCGACCCACATGGCGTTGACTTCATTGCGGCTCCAGCGATGACGGATCTTTTCCGGCTTTTCGACAAGCACGGCGCGTGTCGCTCCCGCTTGCTTCAAATGACGGTACATCGTCGAGGGGGGCACTTCGCTCACGTTCATCGACTTCAAGATCTTGTTGATCGATTCGGCCGAGCGTTTGGGCTGGTCTCGTTTGAGCTCGATCGCAATTTCGATTGCCTTAGCCCGGTTCTTGCGACACCGGCCCAGGTCACTTCGGCGCTTTCTGCCGACACCCAGTACGCCGTCACCGACAATCTGCATGAATTTGCGTTTGAGCGTGCGCGCGGAGAAACTTCTGAGCTTGCCGTCGGGGCAACGGTACTCACGCTTGCTCAACTCGCGAAAACACCGCATGCGGGGCGGCGCTTCTTCCCGCTGATTGAGCAGTGGTCCCAGCACCGTGCACCAGAAGACCGCCCACTCATGATCGATACGATTCGTCATCTTTACCTCCATCAAAAGGAAAAACAGAACGGAACACGTTGATGGAGGCAGCCTACGTCAGTGGCCCGAGGCGGCTGTTGCAAAGTTGGGGAAGAATGCTCGCCGGTAGATCCGCTCGAATTCGTCGATCACATGAGTCAAGCGGCGCGCGGTGCAAAGCTGTTGTTCTCGGTTCGCCGAGCGAAACTTCCGTGCCGGCACGGCGCCCGCAAAACGATGCACTTTGGAATCCGGCTCGCGGTGCAGTATGAGATCGATTCCGCGTTCCAGAGATGCTCTCTGGCTACCCAGCCAACGCAGGAAGCGCCAGAGAGTGCTTGGCTGGAGCATTTTTTCGCCGGGGAGAGTTTTACCCTCTTTGGATCGTCGGCCGTCCCATCCCGTTGTCGCGTCTTTCACGACCGATCGACAAGATGCCTCGTCATCTTCGAGGTAGCTGCCTGCCAATTCTTCGAGCGATTGCCGGGCGTACTGGTGGTAAGGAAGAACGAAAAAAGGGATAATCCGTGAACCTGCGATTGCAGCCCGGGCACGTCCAGCGAGCCAAAACCAGCTCGAAGGTCGTCACGCCGCCGGGCAGCAGAACCAAGAGGCGCCGACGGCGAACATCGTGCGGCGCGAAGCTGTCGGAATAATCACAGTCAGCACAGGTCTTCCGATAACAACGGCGGTCTCGTCCCCCAACGCTTACCGATCGATTATGTTCTTCAACTACTTCTGGAGTCAGCGGGGCGGTTTCGTCGATGCTCTTCATTAGACTTTTTGGTCTTGGGGGAAGAGCGCTTTTACTCAAGTGTTGGCTCTTCCCCTTTTTTATGCGCGCATCCAGGCATGCGCAAGAAGTGACGAAAAATCCCCCAAAGAAAAAGGGGCGGGGTTCGATCAAGATCTTACCCGAGCGGGAGGCGGGGGCGGGGTTCCATCACCCAATTTCTTGACAGATAATCCAAGAACAAACCGCTCATAACGGTCAGGCAATTTGCGAGCTAGCACTCCTGAAT
>JALTMS010000559.1 GCA_027001345.1 Acidobacteriota bacterium
CCAGCGACCCGGCCCCTGCCGGCTGGAGACGATGATGCCTGGTCGGCGGCCCTTGGCGCCTTCGTCGAGGATCCCGCAAGCGTTCCAGGAGATCCCGGCGCTCGCCGGGCTTTCGTCGAGGAAGTCTTCGATCCTCGGCGGCTCGCAGAAGACCTGCTGGAACTCTACCGCCAGGTGGGCGCCCGCCGACTGGGTCCGGGCGGCGACCGACCGCGCAGACCACGGGCCGAGCCCGTGGGAGGAAGCCGGCAGGGCGCGCCCGATCAGCCGGACAGGCCCCGGGTATAGGTCGCCAGCCGGTCGCAGGCCTCGGTCAGCAGCCTTTCGTCGGGCAGGAAGACGATGCGCACATGCTGTGTGCCCGGTTTCTGGCCGAATCCGCTGCCGTGAACCAGTACCACGCCATGCCCGAGGATCATCTCTCTGACCACTTCCGTGTCTTCGACCGGCAGCTCGAATCGCGGAAAGGCGTAGAACGCTCCCCGGGGCGGCACCAGGCTCCAACCGTCGATGGCGTTGATCTTCTCGACCAGCAGGTCCCGTCGCCGTCGCAGGGTACGGTTGGTCGCGACGATGTGGTCGCTCGGGCCCTCGAGAGCCGGTCGCACCGCATGCTGGATCGGATGGTTGGCGCACAGCCGGGCGCGGGCCAGCCGGCCCATCGCCTCGATCAGCGGGGCGAGCTTCGGCTCCGGGCCGCTGAGCACGCTCCAGCCGATGCGCAGGCCGGGGCCGAGCCAGACCTTCGACAGGCCGCCGAAGGTCGCGATCGGCAGATCGTCGCGCAGACTCGCGGTGGCCACGTGATCGTCGTCGTCGAGGATCATCCGGTCGTAGATCTCGTCGGAGAGCACGACCAGGTCGTGCCGCTCGGCGATCTCCAGCACTCGCTCGAGGGTTTGCCGGGAAGTCACCGAGCCGGTGGGGTTGTTGGGGTTGATCAGCACCAGGGCCCGGACGCCCCCATCGATCGCCTTTTCGATCTGCTCGGGATCCGGCTGCCAGTCCGCGCTTTCGTCCAGGTCATAGGGCACCGCCCGAGCGCCGAGTTTGGCCAGTACGGCGGGATAGAGCGGGTAGCCCGGGCGGGGAACGAGCACGCCCTCGCCGGGCTCGAGCAGGGCCGTCAGCAGGATCTCGATCGGCTCGGAGGCACCGTGGCCGATCAGCACGTCCCGCACCCCGGTGATGCCCTTGCGTTCTTCGGCATCGCGGCGGATCGCCTCCACCGCCTCGGCGGTGCCTTCCGAGGGAGCGTAGCCGGTGTGGCCGTCTCGCAGGGCGCGGACGATCGCCTCGACCACGTGTTCGGGAGTGCGAAAATCGAACTGGCAGGGATCGCCGATGTTGAGGTAGATCATCTGCTTGCCGGCGGCGGCGGCCTGCCGAGCGAGCAGCACCACGTCACGGACGGCGTAGGTCACCCCTTCGATGCGTCGAGCGGTACGCACGGCTTGCATGGCAGCCTCCTCAAGCGTCGGGGGCGAGGAAGGGGTAGCCGAAGTGGCGTGGTGGGACGAAGGTCTCCTTGATCGTGCGCGGCGAGGCCCAGCGGATCAGGTTGAGCACCGAACCCGCCTTGTCGTTGGTTCCCGATGCCCGGCCGCCGCCGAAGGGCTGCTGCCCGACCACCGCGCCGGTGGGCTTGTCGTTGATGTAGAAATTGCCCGCGCTGTGACGCAGCACATTGGCAATGGCGAGAATCGCCTTGCGATCGCGGGCGAAGACCGCGCCGGTCAGGGCGTAGGGACTGGTCGTCGCGCACATTTCGACCGCCTCGTCCAGGCGGCTGTCGTTGTAGACGTGCACCGCCAGTACCGGCCCGAAGAGTTCGTCCTGCATCAGGCGGTAGCGCGGGTCGTCCACCTCGATCACCGTCGGCTCGATGAACCAGCCCTCCTTCGAGTCGGTGCCCCCGCCGAAGACGATCCGACAGCGGCTCGAGCGCCGGGCCGCGGCGATGTACGAGGAGATCTTGGTGAACGAGGCCTTGTCGATCACCGCACCGCAGAAATTGGTGAAGTCGGTGATGTCCCCGACCTTGACTTCAGCGAGCTGAGCCTTCATCTGACGCCGGATCTTGGCCCACAAAGAGCGAGGGATGTAGGCCCGGCTGGCGGCCGAGCATTTCTGTCCCTGGTACTCGAAGGCGCCGCGAACCAGCGCCGTGGCCACCTCTTCCGCATCGGCGGAGGTGTGAACGAAGACGAAATCCTTGCCGCCCGTCTCACCGACCAGACGCGGGTAGGAGCTGTAACCTCGGATGTTGGTGCCGATCGTCTCCCAGATGTTCTGGAAGACCTCCGTCGAGCCGGTGAAATGGACACCGGCCAGCTTCTTGTGCGGCAGGATGATCGGTCCGAGGACCCGGCCGGGGCCGGGCAAGAAATTGATCACGCCGGGGGGCAGGCCGGCCTTTTCGAGGACCTTGAAGACCACGTAGTTCGAGGCCACGGAGGTGGAGGCGGGCTTCCAGATCGCCGTGTTTCCCATCAGTGCCGGCGCGGTGGGGAGGTTGCCGCCGATGGAGGTGAAGTTGAACGGAGTGATGGCGAAGACGAATCCCTCGAGGGGACGGTACTCGACCACGTTCCAGCAGCCCGGCGAACTTTCGGGCTGCTCCTGGTAAAGGCGCTGCATGTAGTGGGCGTTGAAACGCCAGAAGTCGGCCAGCTCGCAGGCGGCATCGATCTCCGCCTGGTGCGCCGTCTTGGACTGGCCGAGCATGGTCGAGGCGTTGACGTCCGCGCGATACGGGCCGGCCAGCAGATCCGCCGCCTTGAGGAAGACCGCCGCCCGACTCTCCCACGGCATGCGAGACCAGCTTTCCCACGCTTCGGAGGCGGCGCGGATCGCTGCCCGCACCTGCCGCTCACCGGCCATGTGGTATTCGGCAATCACCTGACGATGGCGGTGGGGCATCACCTGGCGGGCGATCTTGCCCGTCCGAACTTCCCGTCCGCCGATGATGCAGGGGATCTCCAGCGGCTCGGCGGACCAGGCCTCGAGCTGCTCGCGGAGTTCGGTTCGCTCCGGTGATCCGGGGGCGTAGTCGAGAATCTTTTCGTTGCTGGGAGGGGGAACCTGAAAAACGCCGTTGGGCATGATCGGTCTCCTGGCACGCCCCGCGCTGCGCCGGGCTGAGATTGGGTTGTGGCCTTCGGTGGGGAAGGGGTCAAGTCTAACCCGGAACCGGGATCCGGCACGCCTTTCCGAGCGCTTCGTTCCGGTCTTCGCCCGGCGGGCCCGGGCGGCAGGGCGCGCTATACTCATCAGGCGCGCGGCGGCGGCGCCGACCGAGTGCCGCGCGGGACCCGAAAGCGGGTTGGGAGGCCTCTTACGTCTGACGAAAGCCGCCAAACTTCCGCAGCGGCAGCCGGTGAGCGGGCCGATCCGAGGGAAGTCCTGACGACCCTCGATCAGGGAGGCGTCCACTTCGCACTGCTCGATCCCCAGGGCCGGATTCGCTGGTTGAGCCCGGGCCTCGAGCGCAGTCGGGGTGGTGACCTGGTGGGTCACGACTGCCACGAGAGCCTGTTCCGCCGAGACAGCGACTGCATCGACTGTCGGCGCCAGGAAGTGCTGGCGACGGGGAAGACGCACCAGTGTTGGATCCCCGAGCGTCGCCCCGGCCGCTTCGGCCGCCGGCAGATGCTGGTCCAGATGCGCACTCCGTCGGGGCAACTCCTCGAAGTGGTGATCGACGCGGGGCCTGCCGAGAGCCTGTTTTCCGACGAGATTTTCCGCGAGCGGGTGCTGGCCGAAGGACTGCGCCACGTCAGTGCCGGGGTGCTGTTGCTCGATGCGGCGATGCACGTGGTCAACGCCAACCCCGCCGCCGTCCGGCTGCTCGGCGAGGGACTCGAACAGCTTCGGGGGCGTGTGCTCGGCGAACTGCTTCCCGAGGGCTGTTTGCCGGCCCGGGGAGAGCAGCTCGCCACCCTGCTCGCCACCCAGGGCGGGCTGGAGATCGACGAGGTACGCATCGAGAGCAGCGCTGGCAGTGCCCTGGTGCGGCTTTCGCTGGCGGCGGTGCCGGCGCCCGGTGGCGCGGCGGAAGCAGCGGTGGCGATCCTGACGGACATCACTCGCGAGCGCCGGGTCAGTCTCGCCCTGCAACGCAAACTCGGGGAGATCTCGATTCTGCGCGAGATCGATCATGTCCTCTCGCGTACCGCTCGGCTCGACCAGGTCCTGCGCGTGATTCTCGCTGCGGTGGTGCACCCCCGAGGCCTGGCCCTGGCCCGAGGAGCCCTGTTCCTCTGCGAGGGCGAGAGGGAGGTTCTGCGCGGCCGGCTGCTGAGAACCTCGCCCGCTTCCGGCGGGGTTGCCGAAGGCCATCTCGGCCGACAACTCGAGGACCTGGCCTTTGCCGAGCCCACCGAGGAAGACCGCCGGATGGAGCGTGAGATTCGCGACCTGGCCGTGCCCCTCGACACCTCTGCGGACGTGTTGTCCTCGGCTCTTCGGAGCCCCGCCACGACTCTCGTCCACTGTCGGGGCGAAGGTGGCGGCGCCGAGATGCTCTGCCGCCTGCTGGGCAGCGAACAGGTCGTGCTCGCGCCTCTGGTGACCCAGGGACGGCGGCTGGGAGTGCTGGCGGGAGCGGTGGGCGCGGGCAGTCCGGACGCCGACGACGACCTGCTGACCTTTGCCGGCGTGATCGCAGCCGCGGCGGCTGGAGCCATCGAGCGTGCTCGCCTGCACGACGAGCTGGCCCAGCGCCTCTCCGACCTGCACGAAGCCCACGCCCGGCTGCGCCACTTGCAGGGTCAGCTCTTGCAGGCCGAGCACATGTCGGCCCTCGGGGAGCTGGCGGCGGAGATCGTGCACCAGATCCGCAATCCGCTGGCGGTGGTCGGTGGATTTGCCCGGCGACTCGAGCGCAGCGTGGGGCCGGACGACCCACGGCGGGAGGATGTTCGCATCCTGGTCGAGGAGACCTCCAGGATGGAGACCATTCTCGAGCGAGTACGCCAGGAGGTGCGGGCCGCCCGGGGCGATCCACGGGAAACGGTGCTGCCCGAAGAGCTGCTCACCGCGGCGATCAAGCGCTACGAAGGACTGGCCGAGGCCCAGGGGATCACCCTCGAGTCCAACGTCGAGCCGGGGTTGCCCCGGATTCGCGGAGGACGGGACGTGCTGCTCGAGGTGCTCGACAACCTGCTGCGCAACGCCTTCGACGCGGTGGCGGAAGGGGGCAGAGTACGGGTCGAAGCGCTTCGCTTGCGGGGGGCGGTGCACCTGGTCGTCGAAGACGATGGCCCCGGCCTCGATCCCGAGCAGGCGGAGAAGATCTTCGAGCCGTTCTATACCACCAAGGATCAGGGCACGGGTCTTGGTCTGGCCCTCTCCCGGCGCCTGGTGCGCCAGTGCGGGGGTTCGCTGAGCGTCGATGGCCGGCCGGGCCGGGGCGCCCGCTTTCGCATCGTCTTGCCGCTGGCCCAGGCTCCCGAGCCGGCGAAAAAGGAGTAGGACTCATGGCGAGAATCCTCATCGTGGACGACGAGGCCAACCTTCGGCTGCTGTACCGCAAAGAACTCGAGGAACTCGGGCACCAGGTGCTCGAGGCGGCCACGGCGGAGGAGGGCGTCGCGTTGTTCGGCAGCGAACAGCCCGATCTGGTGGTACTCGACGTACGGATGCCGGGCATGAACGGTCTGGAGGCCATGGCGCGCATCCTCGACCGCGATCGCCGGGTGCCGATCATCCTCAACACGGCCTTCGACGCCTACCGGGACGACTTCACTTCCTGGGCGGCGGATGCCTACGTCACCAAAGGCCCCGATACGGCCGAACTCAAGGAGAAGATCGGCCAGCTTCTCGACGAGCGCTCCCACGTGGGCCCACCCGAACTCTGATCCCCGGCACCCGCCAGTTGCGGCGTTTCAACCGAAGCGCTCGTGCATAATCCGGTCTAAGGTGGGGGTGTTTGCCATCCTGCGGAGTCCCTGATGAGCCCCTCGGTCGAGTACCTTTCCAGTCTGCATCCCGAGAGTCTGCGCCGCGTGGCCACTTTCATCCTTGCCGGTGGCAAGGGCCAGCGGCTCTATCCGCTGACCCGGGATCGTTCCAAGCCGGCGGTGCCCTTCGGCGGCAGCTTTCGGATCATCGACTTCACCCTCTCCAACTGCATCAACTCGGGCCTGCGGCGCATTCACCTGCTCACCCAGTACAAGGCCAGTTCGTTGATGCGCCACGTGATCGAGGGCTGGAGCTTTCTCAGCGGCGAGCTGGGGGAATACATCCAGGTTCTCCCGCCCCAGCTTCGGGTCAGCAGCCGCTGGTACCAGGGCACGGCCGACGCGGTCTACCAGAACATCTACACCCTCGAAGAGGAGCGCCCCGAGCAGGTGTTGATCCTCTCGGGGGATCACGTCTATCGGATGGACTACCGGCAGTTGCTGGCCGAGCATCTGGCGACGGACGCCGACGCCACGATCGCCGTGCTCGAGGTGCCCGCGGCGGAGGCATCTCGCTTCGGCGTGGTGGAGGCCGAGCAGGGGCGGGTGATGGGTTTTCGCGAAAAACCCTCCGACCTCGATCCCGACGGGCCGCCGGTGATGGCCAACATGGGGGTCTACGTTTTTCGTACCGAAGCACTGGTGCGCGCGATCTCTCGCGATGCCCGCAGCGAGACCTCGCACCACGATTTCGGACACGACATCCTGCCCGGGCTGGTGGCTTCGGGGGCGCGGGTGACGGCCCACGTCTTCCGGGGGGCCGGCAACGGGTCTCCCCGCTACTGGCGGGACATCGGGACTCTCGATGCCTTCTACGAGGCGAATATGGATCTCTGCCAGGTCTCGCCGCGTTTCAACCTCTACGACGAGAGCTGGCCTTTGCGCTCGGCGCCGGCGCAGCGGCCGCCGGCAAAGTTCGTCTTCGCGGGTGGTGAAGAGGGCCGGGTCGGCCACGCCCTCGATTCGCTGGTGGCGCCGGGGACGGTGGTCAGCGGCGGCCGGGTCGAGCGTTCGATTCTCGGTCCAGGATGCCGCATCAACTCCTGGTCGTCGGTGACCGACAGCATCCTGATGGATGGGGTCGAGGTCGGGCGCCATGCGGAAGTCCGGCGGGCGATCATCGACAAACGCGTTTCGATCCCTCCGGGGGCCAAGATCGGTGTCGATCCGGAAGCTGACCGGGCGCGTTTCACCGTCACCGAGGGGGGCATCGTCATCGTGCCCAAGGGCGAGCGTTTCTGAGTCGCATCTCCGCGCGCCGGGCGGTGCCCAGTGTCAGCACCCAGCCGGCGGCCGCCGCCAGCATGGTCAGTGCCACGCCGAGGGTCATCTGCCGCAGATCGACCACCTGCTGGTCGATCATCCAGCCCCAGCCCCAGGTGCTCGCGCTGATCGCTGCCGTACACAGCCCCAGTTCGGCGGCGAAGACCCGGCCGCGGAAACGATCGGGAACCTCCCGCTGCAGCAGCAGGGTGGAGAAGACCCACACCGTGCTCCCGCCGATGTGAGCGATGACCGCCAGGCCCAGGGCCAGGGGCAGGTAGGACGTGCCCGCGAAGACGACGTAGCAGATGCCCGCGAGAACGAAGGACAGGCCGATGGCCCATTTGATCGGCCCTTCCCGCTCACGGGTCAGGCGGCGGGAGATCAGGGGTCCGAGGGCCGTGCCCAGGCCACGCGCCACGTAGAGCAGGGCGATGCCCATGTCCGGGCTGCCGGCGATGGGGTAGACCCGCTCTCCGTAGAGAGCCAGCATCATGCTGATCGCCCCGGCGGCACCCCAGCCCGTCTTGGCCGTCATCAATGCCGCCACCTTCGGGTGGTCGAACAGGTAGCGCCCGACGGCGGCGAAGTCCCGCAGACCAAGCCAGGTGACCAGACCGCCCGGCCCGGAGACGGCCACCGGCGAGGGGATCCTGGCTCGGGCGAGGATCATCAGCGAGACGAGATAAGAGGCTGCATCGACACCCAGAGCGACGCGCCAGCCGAGCAGGCTGGTCACCACGCCCCCCACCGCGGCGCCCAGGGTATACATCAGCGACCAGGTCAGGGCTCCGAGGGCATTGGCCGCGCCGAGTTCGTGTTCGGGAACCAGGTTCGGCACGCTGGCCATACGGGCCGGTTCGGAGAAGGCCTGCGCGGTGATCTGCAGGAAGGTCAGAGCGTAGAGCAACCAGACGCCGGCCGGGCCGAACCAGGGAGCGGTGAACATGCCCAGCACCAGCAGCAGTCGCGCACCATCGGCCAGGAGCATGATCGCCTTGCGGGAAAACCGGTCGGCGATGACCCCCGCCGCCGGGCCGGCAAGAGTGACCGGCAGCAGCTTGAGGATGATCAGGGTGCCGATCGCCGAGGCGCTGGCGGCGCCGAGTTCCCGTAGTAGCGCGAGGACGGCCAGCAGGTTGAACCAGTCGCCGAGGAGGCTCGCGTTGCGCGCCAGATAGAGGCGGCGATACTCCGGGCAGTGACGGAGCACGTCGAGGAGCGAGCCGATGGCCGGTCGCCCCGGCGCAGGCGGTGGAGTGGATGTCACGAGATCGCTGGCTGGCACGCTGAGCGGGGGGGGCGACAGAAAGGCATGACGTCAGGTTATCATTCGGCAGGGACCCGGCCCATTTTCCGGTGAGCCTGGATGATTCATGGAGCTTCGGAGCGAGGGTGCACAGATGGTGTCAGGCCAGTGCCTTCTCGCGATCTCGGCCCGTAGGCGTGCCTGGCACGCCCGTGGCCGAAATCGCCAGAAAGTGCTGCGCCTGCGTCGGCTGCCCGTCCGCGGCCGAAGGGCGCATGAGTCATCCCGGTTGGGTTAGGGCAAGGTGAGCGTCGACATCCTGGTCGTTGTGCTTGTGGTCTGCGTGGCTCTGGTCCTGTTCTGGACCGAGGCCCTGGCCGTGGAGATGGTCGCGCTGTTGGCGCTGGCCGTGCTGATGGCCACCGGCATCCTGACGCCGGACCAGGCTTTCTCGGGTTTCGGCGATCAGGCGCTGATCATGATCGCCTCGATCCTCGTGCTTTCCGCGAGCCTGGTGCGCAACGGCGCCGGCGAGCGCATCGCCCACCGGATCCGCCGCCTTTCGGGAGGACGGGCGGAGTTCATGGCCTTCGCCCTCTTCGGTTCTGTGCTGGCGGTTTCGGCCTTCATCAACAACGTGGCGGCGACGGCGATGTTCATTCCCGTTGCCGAGACGCTGGCACGGGCCTATCGAGTGCGCCCCTCCCGGCTGCTGATGCCCGTGGCCTACGCCTCGCTGCTCGGTGGCGTCTGCACCCTGACCGGAACATCGACCAACGTGGCCGTCTCCGGGATGCTCTCGCGCTCGGGATTCGAGCCCCTGGGGGTCTTCGAGTTGACGCCCATCGGCCTGCCCCTGGCTGCTGTCGGTCTGCTCTATCTGGTTCTGATTTCACGCTTTCTGCCCGGTCGCGCGGGAAGGGAGGACGAGGCCAGCAACAAGGACATCCGTCGGGTGTTCATCACCGAACTGGTGGTCGAGGAAGGCTCGCCGGCGGTGGGCCGGAACCTGCGCGAGATGGCGTTGTGGAAGAATTTCCGTCTGTCTCCGATCGGTCTGATCCGTGGGGCGGCGCGACTGTCGGCCGGGGTGCTCGACACTCATCTGCGCGCGGGAGACGTGGTGGTCGTGGAGGGCGACGCCGCGGCGATCAACCGCGGTGCCCAGGCGGTGGGGCTGACGCGCAAGCGCTCGCGCAAGGCGGTGGCCGCCACCGGGGGCGAGCCGGCTCTGGTGGAGGCGACGATTTCCTACGATTCACCGTTGATCGGTCGTACCCTGGCCGAGGTCGATCCCCGTAGCCGCTACGGAGTCGATGTGATCGCAGTCTGGCGGCGGGGTGGTTCGATCGTCGAGAAGGTCGGTCGTATCGTGCTGCGTCTGGGCGATGACCTGCTGATTCTCGGCCCCCTCGACCGGATCCGCCAGATCGCCAAGGATCCTCTGAACTTGCTGCTCGATGATCGCGTGCTGCCGCGCTACGACGCTCGCAAGGAGTGGCTCTCGCTGCTGATCTTCTTCCTCGCCGTACTGGCCGGAGCGACGGGCACGGTGCCGATTCCACTGGCTTTCCTGGCCGGGGCGATGGGAGTGATCCTCGCCGGCTGCATGACGCTCGAGGAGGCCTACCGTTCGCTGAACCTCAAGTTGATCGTGCTGATCGGCGCGATGATCGGGGTTTCTGTGGCGATCCAGCAGACCGGAACGGCGACCTGGGTCGCCGAACGGCTGGTGCACCTGCTCGGCGGCCACAGTGCCGCGCCGCTGCTTCTCCTGGCCTGCATGTACTGGCTGACGGTTCTGCTCACCCAGTCGATGTCCAATGCTGCTGCCGCCCTGGTCGTGCTGCCCGTCGCCCTGTCCACCGCGGCGCAGATCGGGGCTCCCGCACGCCCCTTCGCGATCACCGTGGCGGTGGCGGCCTCGCTGGCTTTCATGACGCCGCTGGAGCCGGCCTGCCTGCTGGTGATGTCCACCGGCCGCTATCGTTTTCGGCACTTCTTGCGCTACGGCACGCCCCTGACGGTGACCTGCTTCGCCCTGCTGATGCTGCTGATTCCCCTTCACTACAGCCTGCAAGACGTCGCTGGCAAGGATGCCGCGGCCTCCGCTCCCCGGATCAGCGGTGCCCGGTCGGTGAGTTCGGGGCCGGTCCTCGAGCAGGGGCTACCAGGGAATGTCGTCCCAGGGCACGAGGCGGTTGGCGATCTTCTCCATGATCCATAGCTGCCGCGTGTCTTCCTCGTGGTGGCCCTCGTCGGGGTAGAGCGGTTCGGCGACGGAGACCTCGCGATGGAGCGGGTCGATCTGCCAGACCAGCAGGCGTCCTCCGCGGGTGGCGCGGAAGATCTCCAGGGTGCCGGTTTCGATCAGTTTCGAGCCCCGCTCCCCTTCGGCCTGTCGGCGATAGGTGGCGACGATTTTCTCGTCGGTGGAGCGCTCGGGGTCGACCTGGATCTCGATCGAGGAGGGATAGCCCTGCAGGGTCATCTCGTGTCGGGTCTCCCACTCGGTATCGAGCAGAAAGTTACTGCCGGTGCTCCAGAACAGGCGCACCTCCCAGCGGCCGTCAGCGTCACGACGGAGCTGCACGGCCTGCCGCTCGCCGGCCGCTACGCGGC
>JALTMS010000560.1 GCA_027001345.1 Acidobacteriota bacterium
GACCGTTCCGGATCACCCTCGATCGGGCCTGTGCGCGGGTCATCGAAAACTGTGCGCACATGCCCCGCAGCGCGGGAACGGGCACCTGGATCACAGCCGAAATGAGCGTGGCCTACCAGCGCCTGCATGAGATGGGCTTCGTCCACAGCGCCGAAGCCTGGCGGGGCGACGATCTGGTGGGAGGCATCTACGGCATCAGCCTGGGGGGCATCTTCATCGGCGAGTCGATGTTCCACCGCGCCGACGACGCCTCGCGAGCGGCCTTCATCGCCCTGGTGCTGCAGATCCGGCGCTGGGGCTTCGGTCTGCTCGACGCCCAGGTCCCGACGGAGCACATCGCCCACTACGGTGGCCGGCCGTGGCCGCGACGTCGCTACCTGAAGCGCCTGGCGGAACTCCTCGACAGACCGACCCGACGCGGACGCTGGAAGCTCGACGGGGACCTGACCTTCCCTCTGACCGCCCCTGAACCCGGGCACTGAGGACCCGCGACGAAACTCACTGCTCGTTGCGAATCTCTTGCTCGAGGATCGCGAGCTGCTTCTCCTGCTCGGCGAGCTGCGCCTCCACTTCCCGGATTTTCTCTTCGAGGCCCGAGCGCAGAGAGGCCGAAGCGCCGGCGAAGCCCTCGATGGCGTTCTTCCACCGCGCCAGGTTGCCGCGATCGCGGGCGATGGCTTCCCTTAGCTGCTCGGCCTGCTCGCGTTTGCGGCTGCCCGCCGCCGGACGCCGGTCTTCACGGACCCGCCCTCCGGAACGAGGGCCACCTCGACCCCGCTGCCCCTGGGCCTTCTTGAAGAGCTGATCGCAGGCCGCGCGGAATCGTTTCCACTGGGTCTCGGAGACCGAGCGCGGCACGGGCCCGATGGTCTTCCACTGGGCCTGGATCCGTTTCGCCTCCTCGCAGGCGGCGGCCAGATCTTCGCGATCCACCAGCGCCTCGGCGGCCTGGCACAGCTCGTCTTTCGCCCGATAGTTCTTCTCGAGTTCCTCTTTCCGCTGGCTACGGTGAGCCCGGCGGCGATCGAAGAACGCCGCGCGGGCGGTACGGAAGCGCTCCCAGAGGGCCTCGTCGGGCCCCTTGCCGGCCCAGCCCGCCTGTTTCCACGCCTCCATCAGCTCGTCCTGGAGTTTGGCGGTCGCTTCCCAGTCGCTGGACTCGGCCAGGGCCTCGGCCCGGGCGCAGAGTTCTTCCTTCAGCCGTCTCGCCGCTTCCCGCTCCTGCTGGCGGCGCTTCCGGTCCTCGTCACGACGAGCGAAGAAAACGTCCATCGCCCCACGAAAGCGAGCCCACAGGGCCTCGTCATCGGCCCGCGTCGATGAACCGAGGGTTTTCCACTCGGCCTGCAAAGCGCGTAGCTTTTCGGTGGTTGCCGCCCAGGAAGTGGAATCCCGCAAGGCCTCGGCCTGCTCGCAGAGCTGGCTCTTGCGCTCCCGCATCGCGTCCTGGAAGGCTCGCACCGCTCCGCGCAAGTTCGTCAGCCTACGCATCAGGTCGTCGAAGTTCCCGATTGCATCGGCTGTGCGCACCCTGGCAATCAGTCGTTCGGTGCGCTCGGAGAACTTTCCCTTGTTGTCGGCCAGACGGAATTGCTCTTCGAGTTCCTCGACGTTGCGCTCGAGCAGCTTGAAACGCTCTTCGAAGAAGGCCAGTGCCACGTGGGGTGCGCGCCCTTCGAGCCGGCCCACGACCCGGTTGTCGAGCAACTCGCTGCCCTGCTGGTGGATCTGTCCCTGCTCGTCGATCCGGCCCCAGGGAGAAAGCCCGCTTTCCGTCCCGGCCCGCTCGGGCACCGGCTCGGCGGTCACCGGCTCGATATCGGAAGCCGGAGGGGAAGACGCGACCGGATCGCCCGCGACAATCTCCTCGTCGGGCACCGGCGGCTTCGGAGTCTCCGACTCTGTCGGCCCGAGAGTCGAGTCGGGCTTGGGCTCGCCATCTGCTGGTTGTGTCTGCTCGCCCTGAGGGCTCTCGTCCACCATGTCGATACCCTTCCCGCGGATCCTCGCCGCACAAGGGGAACGGGAAGGATACCCAAAGAAGGCCCGGAATCCCAGTATTCTCTGAGCAGCGCCCGGCCGTCCCGCCACTGCCGCTCCGGCGACCCGGCCCCGACTGCCGGAAAACCGGTCACATCGAGCCGCCGCCCCGGATGCGATCTCCTCCGGCTATGCGCCGCCCGAACCCGCGGCATCCGGCCCGGTCGCGCGGGCACCACCCACCGCCCCCGGCTCGAAGGGGCGACGCTCGATGACCTGGCCGATGACCCGCGCCAGCCCGGCCAGATCGAAGGGCTTTTCGATGGCGGCGTCAAAGCCGTAGTCCGCGAAACGTCCCAGCACGGGGTCGGAAGAGAAGCCGCTGGCCACGATGATCCTGGCCTGCGGGTCGAATTCTCGCAGTCGGGCGGCGGCCTCCCTCCCACCCATCCCCGAGGGCACCGTCAGGTCCGTGATCACCAGGTCGAAGCCCTCGGATCCCTCATGCCGGCAACGATAGGTTTCGAGCAGAGCCGCCCCGTCGGCCACCGTCTCCACCTGGTGGCCGAGGCGCTCGAGCATCTGGGTCAGGATACGACGGATCGCCGCCTCATCGTCCATCAGCAGGATCCGAAGACGACCAGTCTTGTGCTCCGGAGGACCGGAAGCCGTCGGCGACACGGCGCCATGGGAGGCGGGCAGCCAGACCCGAAAAACGCTGCCTCGGCCGCGACGACTGTCGGCACGCAAATACCCGTCGTGCCGGCGCACGACCGAATGCGCCACCGCCAGGCCCAGACCGTGTCCCCCGGGCTTGGTGGAATAGTACGGGTCGAAAATCCGCGGCAGGTCGTCGGGGCCGATGCCCACACCCTCGTCCTGCACCTCGAGCAAGACCCACTGACCAGGAC
>JALTMS010000561.1 GCA_027001345.1 Acidobacteriota bacterium
GCCCCCCCGCGATCTCGTGAACCGCCTCGAGGGCCTGGCGGGAGGACAGGGGCTCCCAGGAGCCTCCTTTCTGGCGCGTGAGGAACATCCGCTCTCGCGGATAGCTCTTGACCGAAGCGAGGAACAGGGCAGGCAGGCTGCGTCGGATCTCCATCGTCTCTCTCCCGGCGGTGGCGCCCGGGCGGACCGGCTCGCCGAGGCGCCCGTCGAGACGCCCCGATCGCTGCCGTGCCCGCGGCGGGAGCAGAGCATACGATCATTCGGCCTTCGGATGTAAGTGACCCGTCAAGGTGGTGAGCTGTTCGGCGGTCGCGCGGTATACTGCCCGGAGGTTCCCATGTCGATCCCCCGCCCTGCACCGCTCCTGCTCCGGCGCCTGACGGCGGCCGGTCTGACCGCGGTCGTGGCCCTGTCGATGAGCCTCGGCCCGGTCCTGGCCCGCAAGCGGCCTCGCCGGACGACCGATCCCCGAGTCGAACTCCGTTTCGCGGCGAAGATGGCCCGCCAGGGGCTGTGGCGGGAGGCCCTGTTTCGCTGGGAGAAGGTCGCCAAATTACGTCCCGACGACGGCCGCGTCTGGAACAACATCGCTGTGGCCCGAGAAGCGCTCGGCGACAGCGCCGGGGCGCGCGAGGCCTACGACCGGGCGATGGAGCTGAGTGCCGAACAGAACATCCTCGCCAACCGCACCCTCTTTCTGCGCCGGCACTCCTCGCCCACGCCCGGAAGCCCCACACCGGGAAGAGAACGATGAGTCGCCCGATCCTGCGCAGTGGACTGGTCCTGGTGGCCCTGACCCTGGGAGCGATGGGGGCGATCCGGGCGGGATGGCAGCGGGTTCCGGTGGAGGTCGTGGTCCCTCCCAAGATCGAAACCACTGCCGGCGAGCGCGTGCTGGTCACCCTGACCCGAGCCGACGAGCACCCGCTGTTCAACATCGGCCAGGAGGTCACGCGCTGGCTGCGACGGGAGATCTCACGGAGTACGGCCCTCGAAGTGCTCGACGTCCCGCCACCGCAGATTCCCGAGCAGCGACCGGAAGTGCTGGCGGTCAACGACGTCTTCTGGAAGCGCCTGGGCGAGGACTTCGAGGCGGACCTGATCGTCGCCGCGATCGCCGACTACCGCATCGAGGACCGGTCGGGCTTCGTCACCGAAGATTACGTCTCGGACCTGACCGGCCAGACCGTGCGCCGCACGGTCTTCCGCGATCGCACGGGCTATCTGCTTCGTCTACAAGTTTTCTTCCTCCAAGGCGACAATGGTGCCCTGCTGCACATGGATACCTGGGAAGAAGAACGGGTACTCGAGGGCGAGGATCGGGAAGACCTCCACGTTCTCTTCCGCCTGCTCGAGATGTTCAGTACCGATCTGCAGGGGGTCCTGGTGTCCACCACCGTTGCCGAGCCCCGTTTCATCTGGGTCGAGTAGACCGACCCCACCCTGGAGGCGTCGTGCGCAAGTCGATGATCCCCATTCTCTTCCTCGTCGCCGCGAGCCTCGTCGGCGGCCTGCCGGCGGCGGCTCAGAGCTTCGGGAAGAACAAGATCAACTACGGTCAGCACGACTGGAAAACCTATCGCTCGCCGCACTACGACGTGCACTACTACTTCGACGATGACCTGCTGCTCGAGGAGATCGTCTCGGAGGCCGAGTCGGGCTATGCCGATTTCAGCCAGCGTCTGGGGCACGAGATCCGCCAGCGCATTCCGATGGTCCTCTACTCGACCCAGGCCGCGTTCCAGCGGACGAATATCCAGCCGGTTGAGCTGCCGGGATCCGTGCTGGCCTTCGCCGAGCCGTTCATGTTCCGGCTGGTCTTGCCGGTCGATACGCCTCCTGACCAGCGCTACAAGACGATGCGTCACGAAATCGCGCACATCTTCCAGTTCGACATCCTCTTCGGCGGATCGCTGCAGCGCACCGTCCGTGGCAGCCCCCCGCTGTGGTTCATGGAGGGGATGGCGAGCTACCTGGCCGATGATGAAGACACCATGGCCCAGATGGCGATTCGGGACGCCGTGGTCAACAACCTCCTGCCCTCGATCAACGAGATGAGCCGCTACGGCTACCTGACCTACCGCTATGGTCACGCCGTGTTCGACTTCATCGAACAGGAATGGGGCGACGAGGGGTTGCGCTCACTGCTGTTCGAAGTCAAGAAGGCGCTGCTCGCTCGCAACATGGACAAGGTGTTCCGCGATGCCTTCGGGATCGACGTACAGACCTTCGATCGACGCTTCGCGCGCTACCTGCGCCGGCGCTACCTGCCGATCCTGACCAGCAAGCGCTCACCCGACGAGTACGGCAAGGAAATCGGCCTGCGCCGGCCCGACCAGTACACATTCTCGCCGGCGCTCAGCCCTTCGGGGGATCTGGTCGCCGCGATCGGCGTTCCGAGTCTCGAGGCCGACCTGCTGATCTTCTCGGCCAAAGACGGCAAGCTGATGCGCAACCTCACCCGGGGCTTCACGACCCGCTGGGATTTTCTTACGGTCAACCTCCACGGTGGCAAGAAAGAAGTCAGTTGGTCGCCGAACGGCAACGAGGTCGCCGTCTTCGCAGCCAAGGAAGACCATCGCGTACTGCTGATCTTCGACCCGCTGACCGGCCGGCGCATCGAGCAGATTCCGTTCAAGGAAATTGCCGCTGTCTCCTCTCCGGCCTACTCCCCCGACGGCCAGTGGATCGCCTTTTCGGGCAACCGGAACGGTCAGTGGGATATCTTCCGCTACAACCTCGAAACGGGAGCGATCGAGAACCTGACCGACGATCCCTACGTCGACTCCAACCCGGCCTGGTCGGCGGACGGCAAGCGCCTGCTCTACAACCGGCGTATCGGTGGCTTCGAGAAGATCTTCGTCGTCGAGGTCGGCGCTCCCGAGCGCAAGACCCAGCTCACCGTCGGGGCGGCCTCGGACTTGCAGCCGGTGTTCTCGATCGACGGCAAGTTCGTCTATTTCTCCTCCGATCGCGGTCTCTACGGGGTCTTCAACCTCCATCGCCTGGAACTGGCCACCGCCCGCATCGAGCGGCTGACCGACCTGGTGGGCGGCGCCTTCGCTCCGATCGAGATGCCCCCCGGGAAGGACGGTGCCCCACGTCTGACCTACAGTGCCTATTACTCGGGAACCTTCCGCCTGTTCCTGCTCGACCTGGCTGACGAAGACGTGGCCCGGGCTCGCGCTGCGGGGGAACAGGAGCCCCGGACATCCCCTCTGGCGCCCTCCCGGCGGTCGGTGGAACGCGAAAAGCTGGAACTGATCAAGGAGGGCCTCGATGAGGAGGAAGTCGAGCAGCGGCTGAGCGACGAGATCGCAGCCGCGGCCGACGCGGACGCCGAAGCCGACCTGACCCCCTTCGCCCCTCCCCTGGAGCTGACCATCGATCCGGAGAACAAGGAGCCCTATCGCAGGACGTGGAAGCTCGACCGTCCCGTCATGGGTGTGGGCCTGGCCGACAACGGCGTGGTTCTGGCCGACTTCATCCTCAACTGGAGCGACCTGCTCGGCGACCGCCGAATCTTCCTCCGGGCCAACAGCTATGACGGATTCACCGACACCACCCTGGGCTACATCAACCTCGGTGGCCGCATGAACTGGGGGGGAGTGCTGCGCGACTTCCGCGACTACTACGTGACGGGCGACCCGCTCGGCGTCGCCACTCGGCTGCAGCGCCGGCAGCGCTACACATCGGCTTCGGCCTTCGCCAGCTATCCTTTCAATCGCTATCTGCGGGCGGAAGGCGCACTCTCCTACACCCAGAGCCGACTGAGCTATCCGCAGCAGAACCTCCTTTCACCGGTTCTCACCTTCGTCCAGTTCTCCGACGATTACCCTTCTCTGACCCTCGACCTGGTGGGAGACACGGCGCGCTACCAGCGATTCGGCCCCTTCCAGGGCCACCGCTTCCGCGTCGGCGTCAGTCGGCTCGAGTTCGTCTCCGGCGATCGCAGCGGACAGGCGATCACCAATTTTCACGTTGATTACCGCGCCTACAAGATGGTGACCCGGCGCTCAGTGCTGGCCCTCTGGCTCTACGGCATCAAGCAGGACGGCGAACGCGGCAACCTCTACACCATCGGCGGCATCAACCAGCTCCGAGGCTTCGCCTTCCGCGATTTCGTCGGTGAAAACGTGGCGGTGGCCAATCTCGAGTTTCGCTTTCCGCTGGTCGATGCCCTGCGCTGGGGCTACGGAGGCATTTCCGGGCCGATCCGCGGTACGCTTTTCATCTCCGCCGGATCGGCCTGGTTCGAGGACGAACTCGTCTTCGACGCCTTCGATCCCACCGCGCCTCCCGAGCGCGGGCGCGCGGTCTACGACCCCCGCATCGGCGGTCTGCGCAAGTTCCGCAGCCGCGTCGATGGCCTGCTGGTCGATATTCACGTTTCCGCCGGCTATGCGGTGACCCTCAACTTCCTCGGCCTGCCGCTGACCTGGTCCTACGCCAAGATCTGGAATGGGCAGGAATTCGGCCCCAAACGCACCGATTTCTTCATCTCCTACGACTGGTAGGACGGCTGTCGGCTCCGCTCAGCGCAGCGCTGCCCGCCCGGCGGCGAGACCGGCAGCCAGCGTTCCGGCGAGCGCCCCGACAACGGCGATCGCCACCTGTTCGACGGCAGGCAGCCCCCGGCCGAGGATCAGTTCGGCGAGAACGCCGAGGCTGGTGGCCTCGGCCGCGTCGAGGGCGAAATGGCGACCGGCGGCGGCCAGTCCGAGAGCCAGCAAGGCACCGAGCAGACCGAGGAAGGCACCGGAGAAGAGCACCGGCCCGACGACGAAGGATGCCGGCGCGCCCACCAAGCGCATCAGCTCCACCTCTTCGCGCTTGTCATCGAGAGCCAGCCGGACCACCGAGCCGACGGTGACCAGACTGGCGAAGAGCAACACGACCGCACCGACCAGCATGAACCAGCCCAGGGCTCGTCCCAGGCGCGCGAGGGAAGACAGCCACTGGCGATCGTAGCGTACGGCTTCGGCCACAGTGCTACCCCGGGCCAGCTTGGCGATACGCGAGACCTCCTGTGTGTCGGGAGCGGCGGGCACGATCCGCAGAGAACCGGAAAAGGGGTTTTCCCCCAGCAGACTCTCCACGTCGCCCAGATCCGGAAACAAGTGCTCGAATTCCTCGAGAGCCTGCCCGGAGGAGATTGCCTCGACCCGTCGCACCGCCGGCTCCTGCTCGAGCCGAGCGAGCAGATCGACTACCTGCGGATCATCCACCGGGGCAGAGAGAAAGACCTCGATCGCCGCCTGGTCCGACCAGCGAGTCAGGACATCCTGCACGCCGTGCATCAGGATCAGGAACACGGTCAACACGAAGAGCGCCACGGTCAGGGCAACCACCGACAGACCCGAGGAGATCGGTCGCCGCCCGAGATCGACCACCGCCGAACGCAAGATCTCCAGGCTGAAGCGGAAGAAGTTCATGCCACCTTCCGGTCTTCCTCGATCCGCCCCTCGCGCAAGTGAATCTCCCGCACCCCGGCCGATTCGATCAGGGTCATGTCGTGGGTCGCGAGCACCACGGTCGTGCCTCGGGAGTGGATCTCCCGCAGCAGGCCGAGAATCTCCAGCGAACGCGCCGGATCGAGGTTACCGGTCGGCTCGTCGGCCAGCAGCAAGCGCGGCTCGGCGGCCAGGGCGCGGGCGATGGCCACCCGCTGCTGCTCACCTCCCGACAGGGATTGCGGCCAGTCGTGGGCTCGATGGGCCAGGCCGACCCATTCGAGTACCCGGCGGGTCCGCTCGCGGCGCCGCGACACCGGCCAGGCCAGGGCCCTGAGCACGAACGAGACGTTTTCCGCAACGGTGCGTCGGGGCAGCAGGCGGAAGTCCTGAAAGACGATACCGATCCGCCGGCGCAGAGCGGGAACCTGGCGCCAGCTCATCTCCGCCAGTTCGCGACCATCGACCACGACTCTCCCCGACGAGGGCACCAGTTCGCGGTAGACCAGTTGCAGCAGCGTCGTCTTGCCGGCGCCGGAAGGTCCGGTGATGACGACGAATTCCCCGGGAGCGATGTGAAAGCTGACGTCGCGCAGAGCCGGTTCCCCGGCCCGATACTGCTTGGTCACGCGATCGAAGACAATCATCGGCGGCGACCATCCTACATCGCCGCCAGCAGCCGCTCCATCACCTCTCTCACCTGCCTCGGATCGGCATCGCCAGAGGCTTGCAGCGCCCGTCCGACAAAGAACGACAGCAGCGCGCTCTTGCCCTCCCGATAACGCTCGACCAGCCGCGGATGCTCGACCAGCACCTGCCGGCAGATCCGCTCGAGCTGCTGCGGGGAGCGGGCCGCCGCCTCGGGGAGCTGCTCGAGCGCCTGGGCGAGACACACTTCGCCCGCCGCCGCCGCGGCCAGCAGGGCCTTGGCCCGATGAGTCCTGATGCGTCCCTCGACCAGGGCTCGCAGCAGGCGGGCGACCTGGGCTGCGGGCGGGGCGAGACTCGATACCGAGGCATGCGCCAGGACCTCTGACAGCAGCCAGTTGGCAGCCAGCCGCGGGGTCACCCCTCCCTCGACGAGTGCCTCGAAATACGCCACCAGCCGCGGATCGTCGGTCAACCGGCCGGCATCCTCCGCACTCAGCCCCAGGTCGGCGACGTAGCGGTCGCGCCGCTGGTGGACCGGCTCGGGCATCCCAGCGAGAGCTTCCTGCTCGAGGGCATCGTCGATCTGCAGATCGGGCAGGTCGGGCTCGGGGAGATAGCGGTACTCGGCCGCGACTTCCTTGGCCCGCAGCCGGACGGTCCGACGACGGCGATCATCCCAGCCGCGGGTCTCGCTCCGTACCTGACCGCCCGCTTCGACGATCTTCCGCTGGCGGGCGATCTCCGCCTCCAGAGCGCGCCGCAAGTGGCGGAAGGAGTTGAGATTCTTGATCTCCGTACGGGGCGAAGGCGGCCGACCCGGGCAGGTCAGGGAGACGTTCGCATCACAGCGCAGCGAACCTCGTTCCATCTCGGCCCGACTGACCCCGGTAGTCCGCAGCACCGCGCGCAGGCGCCTGGCGAAGGCGGCGGCCTCCACCGGCGTGGTCAACTCCGGGGCCGAGACGATCTCCACCAGGGGGACACCGCAGCGATTGAGATCCACGCCGGTGCTCGAGCCCTCGAGTACTCCGTGCAGGCTCTTGCCCGCGTCCTCCTCGAGATGGACCCGCTCGATGCCGATCCAGCGGGAGCCCGTCTCCGGCAGATCGATCCGGACCTTCCCACCGATCGCCAGCGGGCGCTGATACTGGGTGATCTGGTAGCCCTTGGGCAGATCGGGGTAGAAGTAGCTCTTGCGGGCCCAGCAGCAGCGGCGCTCGAGGCAACAGCCCAGCGCGAGAGCCAGTCGCACACCGAGACGCACCGCTTCCCGGTTGACCGCCGGCAGCGCTCCGGGAAGGCCCAGACAGACCGGGCAGAGCCGCGAGTTGGGCCGGCCACCAGCGCTGTTCGGGCAGGAGCAGAAGAGCTTGGTTCGGGTCTCGAGTCGAGCGTGAACCTCGAGTCCGATCACGCTGCCCCAGGCCGCCACCGAGCCGCTCCCGGGCGCCCCCTTCAGAAGGAGCTGGAGGGGATCATGCGTTCGGCCAGGATCTCACCCTCGCCGTTGAAGACCACCTTCTGGGGTTTCTTGTCGACCTTGAAGCGCACCTCGGTCAGCTCACCCTCGACCAGCACGGGCTTTTTCTCCCTGGTGCCGTCGGTGTAGAAGACGGTGACGGGAACCGCACCTCGGAAGTAGTGCCCATCCATCACCTCGTTCTTCGGACCGATCACGACGCGCTGACGGACCGTACCTTCCACCAGGTACTTGCCGTCCTCCGTCTGGCGAGTACTGAGCTTGAAGGCATACTCCGGCAGGCCCACACCGCGAATCCACTGGTCCCAGAACCAGCTCATGTCCGCCCCGAAGACGACCTCCGAGATCATCTTCATGTCTTCGGTGACGATCTGCTTCTGCGCCAGCTTCTGCGCCAGATTGTAGAGGTAGTTGAAGAACTTCTTGTCACCGAAGGTCTCACGCAGGATGTGGAAAGCATAGGGCCCCCGACTGTAGATGTTGCGCTGATTGCCGTAGCCGCCCAGGGGGCCGCCCCAGGCGGTATAGCCCTCCTGTACGCTGGACATCGTATCGGCCTGAACCAGATCGTCGTGCCAGGCCTTGACCTGCTGGAGGTAGGCCTTGCGGCCATAAGCCTGTTCGGTGTAGATCGCCGAGGAATACTCGGCCAGAGACTCGACGAACCAGTAGTTGCCCGAGTTGAAATTGCTCGTCGAAGCCCCCCACCACTGGTGCCCCGTTTCGTGGGCGACGACGGATTTGAGAAACTTGCTCACCCCACGCCCGCCACCGAACGACTCGAGTGTCGCCGCGCCACGGAAAACCAGCGAACCGAGGTAGATGATCGAGGACGGCGCCTGACCGTAGAGCGCACCGCCAATCGGGTCGTTGACCAGGTCGAGCTTCGAATAGGGGTAATCGACGCCATAGAGGCGTTCGTAGAGGTTGATCGCCTGGGCCGCCTGGTCGACCAGCGGCTGGAGTTGCTTGGGCCGAATGCCCCACTGACCGGAAGCAGCGCTGCCCTCGGTCAGAGCATTCTCATCGACGTAGATCGTCACCGGGATCGGCGTACCATCGAGCTTGCGCGCCTGAACCGTCGATTCGGCCTTGGTGTACTTGCCGAAGATGATCGTCGGGAAGGTCACCGGGTGAAAGGCTTTCCACTCGGTGATTCTCCGACCATCGGCGACCCTTTCGGCCATCTTCTTGCCGATGCCCAGCGTGGTGTATTGCTCGGGAACACTGATCGTCAACTCGAACTCATCGATCATGTCGGCAAAGCGCACGAACGGCAGCCAGCCGCCGCGGGCCATGTACTTGTACGACCAGGAGAAGTCGTAGACCGCCTTGCCGTTGCTGAACTTCATCTCGAGCGGGATGATCTCGCCCTTCTTGATCGTGCGGGGAAAGATCACCATGCCGTAGTTCGGCCCGAGCTGAACCCAGCTCAGTTCCTTGCCTTCCCCGTCCTTGATGTAGGAAACCGTCAGCCGGGGGCGGGTGACGGACTTCTTCTCGTCGTCCGAGCGCTCCATGACGACGATGCCGAAGCCCAGGCGGTCGAAGTCTTCCCGAGCGCGAAGTTGATAGTGGATGTCGGCATCCATCGTCTCGGGAGTCTTGGTCTGTAGATCGACGCTTCCCTTGACGGAAACCACGTCGAAGAAGCGACCATCCTCATCGGGACGTCGCTCGAGTTCGTAGACGCTCTTGCCGCTGCTGCGCGTCTGCTCGCTGTAGTAGGTGAACAGGGTGGGCCAGTAGCCGCTGACGACGAAGGAAATCTCCTTCGGAGCCCAGTTGTCGTAGCGCAGACCGAGGAAGTGATCCTTGCCCTTCTTCTTGACCAGCAAGGTGTAGTACTCGTTACCAGGAAGATCGTCGAAACGAAAGCCCGACAGGTAGTTCTCCCGGCGCGACCGCTCCATCTCGCGGATCCGCCGGTCGTACTCCTTGCGCGACTTGGCGTCGATCTTCTCCCGCGTGGTTTCGGTCAGACCCTCGAAGAGCGTCTCGAGCAGCTCGCCGCACAGATCCTCGCTGCAGCGCAGGCTCGCCAGCTCGGGTACGAAGTCGAAATCCCTGGACTTGAGGTTCTTCACCGCCCGGTAGCGCACATCGAGGTCGGTCTCCGGCGGCGGCTGGTAGGAATACGAAAGATCCCGGCCGGTGAAGAGCATGCTGCTGCGCTTGCCGTTCCGGAAGAAGACGATCAAGCTGCCCGGCCCCGAATCGACCTTCAGCCCCTCGCGATCGAAGTGAAAGCCGTCGAAGGTGAAGAACTTCTCGTCACCGGGCATGTAGCGGGACATGCCGGTGACCGTATCTTCGAGCACCTGCTCGCTGATCTTCCATTGCTCGTCGGATTCTTTCTCCAGCGTCAGGCGGTAGCGCTCGGTGCGCATCGTCCGCCCGCCCTCCTCGACGATGTCCTTGTAGGCCACCACCTGGTAGCGACCCCCGTCGATCGGCTCGAAGGACATCGACGAGCGAGCCTTCTGAAAGTGGCGTTCCTCCTCATCCTTCTGCTCGTAGATCTCCTTGATGAAGTCCTTGACCGCCTGCTCGAGATGCTCGCGGTCTTCCTTCGGCACGGCGTCGTCCGCCGCCGGAAGCGCCAGAGCGCTGAGGCCCACGCCGGCACACAGAAGGGCGGACACCAGGGCCAGGCAAGTCTTTCGCATCCCGAGCATGATTCGGCTCCTTCCCGACTCCGCGCGTCAGCGGCAGGTCTCCCGCCGAGCAGCGTTCGGAGAAAGATGATTCCATGGGCCCCGCACCGTGTCCACACACTTGATCCGCTTGCCGCGACCGCCCACCAGGAAGGATCGCGAGCGCGACATTCGCCTGGCCTTCGATGCGGGCCGCGCTCCGGCCGCTTGCCCCCCGAAGCCGGCCGCTCGGGCAACGACCACATGGAAGCTCGGCAGAGAGATGCTAAAGTGCCAGCGTCCCGCTCGACGCGCGCGGGAGCGATGGCCGTCACCGGCACGCAGAAGGGGTGGCTCGATGACCATTGGGTGGATGAGACCCGAACGTGGGCGTTTTCGCGCGGCAGCCTTGATGGTGGGAGTGGTGGTTCTGACCTTCGCTCTGCCCGTCCCGGCCGACGAAGACAAGAACGAAAAGAAGATCGATCCCAAGGGCCGTGACGATGCCCTGACCCTGTTGTTCTACCCCGACACGCCGCGCAACGAACAGTGGAAACCCCGCTGGCCGCCGATCGTCACCGGTGAGTGGGACGATATGGGGCCGGTGGAAAGCACTGCCGTCGCCTCCCGCACCGGGCAGACGGCGCAGATCGATCAGCCCGCGCCCACCAGTCGTTATCCCTGGCAGAAGGCCCTGTGGGATGCTGCCGGTGCCCTCCTCGACGAAACCGCCGCCGCCATCGACACACCCTGGAAGGCCGATTGGTACTTCTTCCCGGCCGCCGAGGGCAATACCATGACCTGGCTGACCTTCAGCCTTC
>JALTMS010000562.1 GCA_027001345.1 Acidobacteriota bacterium
TCTGCGGGTAGCCGCTGTCCAGATCAACTCCACTTCCCAACGTAGCGCCAATCTCGAGAAGGCCGAGGCGCTGGTTCGTCGCGCCGCCGCCGAGGGTGCTCGTTTCGTGGCTCTCCCGGAGAACTTCACCGAGATGGCCGCCGAGGGCCTGCTGATCGAGCGTCTGGAGGATCTCCAGGGGCAGGTCGTTCACTGGGCCCTGGCGCTGAGTCGGGAACTGGGGGTGGATCTGCTGCTCGGGTCGATTCCGGAGCGTGCTCCTGAGCCCGAGCGCCGGTACAACACTTCGGTGCTGATCGATCGGCGGCGCGGCGTGGTGGCGACTTATCGGAAGATCCACCTCTTCGACGTGGATCTTCCCGAGCAGCGATTGATGGAGTCGACCGTGGTCGTGCCCGGCGACCGGGTCGTCGTCGCTTCGATGGAGTGGGGCCGAGTCGGCCTGTCGATCTGCTACGACCTGCGCTTTCCCGAACTCTTCCGGCGGCAGGTGCTGGCCGGGGCGGAGTTGCTGGCGGTGCCTGCGGCGTTTACCGCCGTGACCGGAAAGGAGCACTGGGAGGCGCTGCTCCGGGTCCGCGCCATCGAGAATCAGGCCTTCGTCATCGCCCCGGCCCAGGTGGGCCGGCATTCGCCTCAGCGCCGGTCCTGGGGACATGCGATGGTCGTCGATCCCTGGGGACGGGTGCTGGCCGATGCCGGAGGCGAGACGGAGGGAGTGGCGATCGCCGATCTGTCCGCAATGGTGCTCGAAGACCTGCGTCGTCGCCTGCCCTGTCTCCAACACATGCGCCTGATCGGTGGGGGAGGGGAAGAGTGATGAGCGATGCTGCTGCTCTGGCCGCCCGGGAGATCGTTCTGCTCGATGCGGGAGGCACGCTGATCGGCCTGGACTACGATGCCGTGCGGCGTGCGGTCGGTGCCGCAGGAGCCGGGCTCGACGATCGGGCCCTCGAGGTAGCCGAGGCCCTGGCCCGCCGCTGGGCGGACGCGGCGATCCGACGCCGGCTCGCTCCCCGCGAGCTGTGGAACGGCTACTTCTCCCGCGTGCTCGAGCGTGCGGGAGTGGAGCGCGACGCGATCTCCGCCGCCCTCGATGCCCTGTGGCTGGCCAACCGCCGCCAGGGGCTGTGGCGCCGTCCGTTGCCCGGCGTCCACCGGGCTCTGGAGTGGCTGCACGACTCGGGCCGGCGGCTGGCGGTGGTCAGCAACGCCGAAGGACAGGTGGAGGGAGACCTGCGGGCGGCAGGGCTGACCGGCTGGCTCGAGACGGTGGTCGATTCCCACCTGGTGGGCGTGGCCAAGCCCGATCCGCGGATCTTCGCCATTGCTCTCGATCGTCTCGGCGCCGGCCCCGAACAGGCATTCTATGTCGGCGATGTTCCCGCCTTCGACGTGGAAGGGGCGCGTCGGGCCGGCATGCCCGCAGTGCTGATCGATCCCCATGGCGTGCACGAGGACTGCCCGGCGGTGAGGATCGCCTCGCTGGCGGATCTCCCGGCACTGCTCACCGCGGACCCGTCGGAAGAGCCGATGCGGGATCCGCGCTAGACTGCCCATCGATGTCGATCAAGACTGACATGCTCAAGGCCGTCGATGCGGTCGTCGGCAGGCTGCTGTGCTTGTGGCCCCCGGCCGCCCCCTCCCAGGCTTCGGCGCAGGCGCCCCGCCGGGTGCTCGTCATCCGGCCCGGCGGCATCGGCGACGCGGTGCTCTTCATTCCCCTGCTCGAGGCTCTTCGCCATAGCTGGCCCGGGATCGAGCTGGAATTGCTGGTCGAGCGGCGCAACCTGGGTGTGATCGAGCCCACTGCCCTGGCCGACAAGATCTTTCTCTACGACCGCTTCCCGGCTGACCTGCTGGCCTTGCTCCGGCGGCGCTATGACGTGGTGATCGATACTGAACAGTTCCACCACCTGTCGGCGGTGGTGGCGCGCTGGACGGGAGCGCCGCGCCGCATCGGCTTCGGCACCAACTGGCGCCGTCGTCTGCTGACCGAGGTGGTGGACTATTCCCACGAGGTCTACGAGGTCAGGTCGTTTCTCGATCTGGCACGTCAGGCCACCGGAAGAATGCCGGCCTGGGACCCCGATGCGCCGTTCTATCCCGTCTCCGAGCAGGCCGCCGCCTTCGCCGAGCAGGCCCTCGCCCCCCTGGCGGGGAAGAGAATCGCCGTGATTCACCCCGGCGCTTCGATCCCCCAGCGCCGATGGCCTCCGTCGCGCTACGGCAAGGTGGCGCGACTGCTGGTCGATGCGGGTCTGGGGGTGGTGGTGCTCGGCGGGCCCACCGATGGGGCCGCAGCCAGCGAAATCTACGCCTCGGTGGCCGCCGCCGGTGCGGTCAATCTGGCGGGCAAGTGTAGCCTGGCTCAGGCCGCGGCGGTGGTGGCCCGGGCCGACGTCTATGTCTCCGCGGATTCCGGTGTGCTGCACCTGGCCTACGCCGTGGGCACTCCTACCGTGCATCTCTTCGGTCCCGGTGTGCACTCCAAGTGGGGTCCTCCCGGCAGCCGTTTCCGCACCATTCGGATGCCGGTTCCCTGCTCGCCCTGCACTCGCTACGGCTATACGCCTCCATGCAACCAGCAACTGGTCTGCATGCTGGGCATCACGCCCGAGCAGGTCTTCCGGGCCGTCACCGAGCAACTTCAGTAGGATTCGCGCCGATCCGCGGGACTTTCTCGCGGGGCTCCGAGGACGTACTCTATGGGCGCCTGTTGCCGCGTATCGTGACGCGAACCCGCCACGCGGCCATGCCGTCGGGCCAAGGCCGTCGGCTCAGTACGAGGAGATCCCATCCGTGAACCGCACTCTGGTCGTTGCTCTGGCAGGCCTGCTCGTGGCCCTCGTCGCTGTCGCGGTGTTCTGG